>JBDTDN010000164.1:0-7076 GCA_039923055.1 Jatrophihabitantaceae bacterium | reverse complement strand
CGCGCCGCCGAGATCAACGCGGTGGATCTCGACTTCCTGCCAGCGGGCCAGGATCCAGGCCGAGGTCGGGTGCTGATCGTCGGTGGGCAGTTCCCAGCCGTCGGCGTCGGCGACTGCCGCGTAGGTACGGTCCAGCCGCTCAGCCGACTCGTTGACGTCCGCGAGCAGTTCGGCCGCGGATCGACAGGCACCCGCCTCGATGTCGGCCGCGCGTCCCTGGCGTCCATGCGGGTAGCGGGCTAGGACCTCACCGCGCAACGCGCCCGAAAGCGTCAGTGCGATCCCGTCGGCATTGCGGGCGATGTGGGTCAGGACGTGTCCGCGCGTCCAGTCCGGCAGCAGGGATGCGGCGCGGACGTCTGTGTCGGACCACTGCTCGGCAGCCAGCCCCCTCAGCAGGGCCGCAGTCGAGAAACGTAGCGCGGGAAGGTTCATCCGTTGATACTGGCACTCGGCAACAGCCCGCGGTATTGCGGCGCGTGTCCGCTCAGATTGAACTCGCCGCCGCCGCTGCAGCCAGCGTGGCTGATCGGCGCCCTGCGCGCAGACCGTCGACGGTGAGCAGAATCAGAGCAGTCCACACGAGCGCGAACCCGATCAGTTCGGCCCGTGGCAGAGGCTCGTGTCGGATCCCTACGCCCACTGCGAACTGAAGCACGGGAGCGAGATATTGCAGCAGGCCGAGCACGCTCAGCGGCAGCCTGCGGGTGCTGGCGGCGAAGAACAGCAACGGGACCGCCGTGACTACGCCCGCGCTGGCCAGCAGTAGGCAGTTGCCGACGCCGTGATGGCCGAACGCGAGGTTGCCCTGCGCGCTGATCACGACGAGTGCGATCACCGCGGGCAGGAACATCGCGCCCGTCTCGATCGCCAGTGAGTCGACGGCTCCGACGGCAGCACGCTTCTTCAGGTAGCCGTACATGCCGAACGAGAACGCGAGCACGAGTGCGATCCACGGTGGCCGTCCGTAGTCGATCGCGATCACGGCGACGGCGACGGTCCCGATCGCGACCGCAATCCACTGAGCCGGACGCAGACGTTCACCCAGTACGACCACGCCGAGCAGGATCGTGAATAGCGGGTTGATGAAGTAGCCCAGACTGGTCTCCACGACATGTCCGCTGTTCACGCCCCAGATGTAGGTGCCCCAGTTGACGGTGATCGCGATGGCGGCGAACAGCAGCAGTACTCGTTGACGGCGATCGGCGAACACCGACCGCACGCTGCGGAACCCGCCGGTGGCCCACAAGATGATCGCGACGACGACGAGCGACCACGTCATCCGCTGCGCGAGGATCTCGATCGTCCCGGCTGGTTCGAGCAGCGGCCAGAACAATGGGAACAATCCCCAGAGCAGGTAGGCCACAGCGCCGTAGATCAGTCCCTTGCGGGTCTCGGCGTCCTCCAGCACAGTGCTCAGATTACGGCCGTGACCAGCCGCGATACCCGGCCAATCCCGAACTGCTGGCGAAGGGTGTCAGCGCAGTTTCGGCGTCTGGGCGTCCGTCACCGGACAGTCCAGGTGTCGGCGCCGGCGAGCAGCGCGTTCAGAGCGTCGTTGTCGCCGGGCGCCTTGGCAGCGGCGGCTTCGACTTGAGCGGCCATCTGCTCGTCATAGGTCGGGTGTTCAACGGAGCGGAAGACACCCATCGGGGAATACCGCGAGTCGATCGATGACAGGCGGGACAGCGCGAAAGCGTAGGAGGGGTCGTCGGTGTGAGCGTCGTGGATGACCACACGCGGGTCGTCCTCGGCGACGCCGTCCGCGATCGACAGCATGCCGTTGCCATCGCGCACCACGGCCCGGGTGCCATCGCCGAAGCGCAGCGGCTGGCCGTGCTCCATCCGGATGATCCAGTCGTCTCGGGTGTCAGAATCCTTCAACACCTCGAACGCGCCGTCGTTGAAGATGTTGCAGTTCTGGTAGATCTCCACGAGCGCGGTGCCCTTGTGCTCGGCGGCCGCGCGCAGCACCGACGTAAGGTGCTTGCGGTCGCTGTCCAGGGTGCGCCCGACGAAGGTGGCTTCTGCGCCCAGGGCGAGTGAGACCGGGTTGAACGGGTTGTCCAGTGAGCCCATCGGCGTCGACTTGGTGATCTTGCCGATCTCCGACGTGGGGGAGTACTGGCCCTTGGTGAGGCCGTAGATGCGGTTGTTGAACAGCAGGATCTTCAGGTTCACGTTGCGCCGCAGCGCGTGGATCAGGTGGTTGCCACCGATCGAGAGCGAGTCGCCATCGCCGGTGATCACCCACACCGACAGGTCGGGGCGAGAGGACGACAGCCCGGTCGCGATTGCGGGCGCGCGGCCGTGGATGGAGTGCATGCCATAGGTGTTCATGTAATACGGGAACCGGGACGAGCAACCGATGCCGGAGATGAACACGATGTTCTCGCGCGGGATGTTCAGTTCCGGCATGAAGCCCTGGACGGCTGCCAGGATGGCGTAGTCGCCGCAGCCGGGGCACCAGCGGACCTCCTGATCGGTCTTGAAATCCTTCGCCTTCAGGCCGAGGTCGGCGATGTCAGGCATGTTCGATCACTCCCTGTTGGATGACGGTTTGCAGCATTTCGGCGAGCTCGTCGGCCTTGAACGGCAGGCCGCGGACCTGGGTCACGCTGACGGCATCCACCAGGTACTTGGCCCGGATCAGCGTCGCCAACTGGCCGAGGTTCATCTCCGGGATGACGACCTTGTCATAGCGAGCCAGGATGGCGCCGAGGTCGTTCGGGAACGGGTTGATGTGCCGCAGGTGCAGTTGGGCGATAGCCGCGCCGGCGGAACGGATCTGCCGGCACGCGGCACCGATCGGACCGTAAGTAGAACCCCAACCGAGCACGAGCACCCTGGCGGTGCCTCCCCCGCCGGCTACGCCCCCGTTGGCGGGGGCGCCCCCACTGGGATCGTCCACGACCAGCGGCGGGAGGGTGTCGGCGATGCGGTCGACCTTGGCCTGGCGGGTGCGGACCATGAAATCGTGGTTGTCCGGGTCGTAGCTGATGTTGCCCGTCTTGTCGGCCTTCTCGATGCCGCCGACGCGGTGCTCCAAACCGGGGGTGCCTGGGACGGCCCACGGACGGGCCAGCGTCTGAGGGTCACGTAGGTACGGCCAGAACACCCCGTCGGGCCCGTTGGGTTCGGTCGCGAACTGCGTCGTCAGGTCTGGCAGTTCCTCGACAGAGGGCACCAGCCAGGGTTCGGACCCGTTGGCGATGTAGCCGTCCGACAGCAGGAACACCGGGGTGCGGTACGTCAGCGCGATCCGGGCTGCCTCGATCGCAGCGTCGAAACAGTCGCCGGGAGACTGCGCGGCGATGATCGGCACTGGTGCTTCCCCGTTGCGCCCGTACATCGCCTGCAGCAGGTCGGACTGTTCGGTCTTGGTCGGCAGTCCGGTTGACGGCCCACCGCGTTGGATGTCGCAGATGACCAGCGGCAGTTCCAGCGAGACGGCCAGCCCGATCGTCTCGCCCTTCAGCGCGATGCCCGGTCCTGAGGATGTGGTGACGGCCAGCGCTCCGCCGAACGCCGCACCGAGCGAGGCGCCGATACCGGCGATCTCGTCCTCGGCCTGGAACGTACGGATGCCGAACCGCTTGTGCTTGCTCAACTCGTGCAGGATGTCGCTGGCCGGGGTGATCGGGTAGGCACCCAAATACATGGGTAGACCGGACCGCTTGGCCGCAGCGATCAGCCCGTACGCCAACGCCAGGTTCCCCGAGATGTTCCGGTACGTGCCCGGCTTCTGCACAGACGGCTTGACCTCGTACTGAACCGCGAACGACTCGGTCGTCTCACCGAAGTGGTAGCCCGCCTTGAACGCCGTGATGTTCGCATTGGCGATCGCTGGGTTCGCGGCGAACTTCTTCTGCACGAATTCGACGGTGCCCTCGGTCGGTCGCGAGTACATCCAGCACAACAGTCCGAGCGCAAACATGTTCTTGGACCGGCCGGCGTCCTTGCGGGACAACTCGGTGTCGGCCAGCGCGTCCAGCGTCATCTTCGTCAGTTCCAGTGAATGCACGTGGAAGCTGTCCAGCGTCCCGTCCTCGAGAGGATTGGACGTCCAGCCGATCCGAGCCAGCGCGCGGTCGGTGAAGTCGTGGGTGTCCACGATCAGCGTCGCGCCCTTGGGCAGGTCGCCGAGGTTCGCCTTCAACGCAGCGGGGTTCATCGCGACCAGCACGTCCGGACGATCGCCGGGCGTCAGGATGTCGTGGTCGGCGAAGTGCACCTGGAAGGACGAGACTCCGGCCAGGGTGCCCTGCGGGGCCCTGATCTCGGCCGGGAAGTTTGGGAACGTCGCGAGGTCGTTGCCGAACATCGCCGTCTCCTGCGTGAACCGGTCGCCGGTCAGTTGCATGCCATCACCGGAATCACCCGCGATTCGGATCACGACCTGATCAAGCTGCTCAACGTTCTTAGACATGCGAGCTGAGGCCTCCCGGCATCGAGTGTGGCGTCGCGTTTACACGGTGGAGGTCGCGTTGGCAACCGTTCCATCCTATGACTGTCCCGCGCGTCTGATGCGGTGGCCCCGCTCACGTTTAGGGGTTACTGATCAGTAGTTTGCGGTGCCTTCGATCGATGCTCCCGCCTTCGACGCCGTCGCTCGACGGCTCGTCCGGATAAGTCCGATTTGCGCGATCAAATTTGGGAGTTGAACAGATTTCTCGTGCAAGTCGGTGATTGGTGTCGACGGAACGGGTAACACCTTCGACAAGTCCGCTGGCACCGCCGAACCGGCGGGCCGAGGAATCCGCGAAGCTCGATGTATCCGCGAAGTTCGATTGAAGGAGGGTTCATGAAGGACCTGGTCCTGCCGGCATTTGAGATGGATTGCCGCGACTGGCTCGTCGTTACCCCCGAGGAAGCCGGCCTTCCCGACGAACTCGCCGACGCACCGCTACTCGCGGTCCTGAGCACCGTGGTCATCGGCCCAGACTCCTTCCGCCCGGCCAGCGGTGTGTTGACAGTCGGGCTGATGGACTCGGACATGCCGGCGACGCGCCAGATCGCCTCGGACTGCATCGCCTCGGAACTGATCGCCTCGGACGGCGTCGACGACTCGGTTCCGGAGGCGCGGCGCTACTTGCTGCCGACGCCCGACCAGCGGATGGCATTGATTGCCGAGTTCGCGATCCCCGAGGGTGCGGACGCCGAACTGCTCGAGCGCATCGAAGCGCTCATGGTGTCCTTCCGCTGGGCCGCCTGAGGCCGGTCGGGGTTCAGACGACTTCGGTGATCTTGGCTGACTCGACGTCGAAGACGAAGCCCCGTACGTCCTCGCGGTTGGGAATCCACAGGCAGGTGCGGACGCGCCCAATCGATTCGCGGACCTGCGCGTGGACGTCGGTGAAGCCGGGCACGTCCCATCCAGGTGTGATCCCGGATTCGGCCGCGAGCGTCGCACGGAAACCGTCGTCGTCGAAGGCGGTCATCCCACATTCGGTGTGATGCATGATGACGACCTCGCGGGTGCCGAGGTAGCGCTGGCTCAGGGCCAGTGAGCGCAGCACGTCGTCGGTGATCAACCCCCCGGCGTTGCGGATGATGTGGGCGTCGCCGATCTGCAGGCCCAGCGCGCCGAACGTGTCCAGTCGCGAGTCCATGCATTCGATGATGGCCAGCCGCAGCTTGGGCTTGAGCGGTCTCGGCCCGGGGAAGCCTTCGACGTAAACCGCATTGGCATGAACGAGGTGGTCGATTGCCGACATGCCTTCAGTTTTGCACGGCGGTCTGGGGCCGGGGAACGCGGGAGCGCCGTATGCGCGTTGTACCTGACGTGGATGGCGTTCGGAACGGCCTGCGGACGGCGGCGCTGTTCGCGGTACTCGGTGCGCTGCTGGTCGTCGGCGGCGGGTTGCTCTTCGGGCGTACCGGTCTTGTCGTCGGGCTGCTGATCGCGGTCGCCGTCAATGCCTTCAGTTACTTCAATTCCGATCGGATCGCGCTGGCGTCGATGCACGCCCGGGCGATCAGCGAGACGCAGCAACCGACGATGTACCGGATCGTCCGTGAGCTCGCGACTGCTGCGCACCAGCCCGTGCCACGGCTGTATGTCGCGCCAACGGCGCAGCCGAATGCCTTTGCCACCGGACGTTCGCCTCGTCATGCCGCAGTCTGCGCAACCGAGGGAATCCTTGGGTTGTTGGACGAGCGGGAACTGCGGGCGGTGCTCGGCCACGAGCTCAGTCACGTCTACAACCGGGATATCCTGATCTCCTCGGTCGCTGGGTGTTTGGCGGCGTGCATCACCTACCTCGCCACGTTCGCACTGTTCTTCGGCGGAGGGCGGGATCGACGGAGTAATCCGTTGGCCGGCCTGCTGATGATGGTGCTGGGCCCGCTGGCAGCCGCGCTCATTCAGTTGGCGATCAGTCGGTCGCGGGAGTACCAGGCCGATGCGTCGGGGGCCGAGCTGTCCAACGATCCGCTGGCGCTGGCCTCGGCGCTGCACAAGCTGGAGGTGGGTGTGGCCGCCCGGCCGCTGGCGTCAACGCCGTTGCTGAGTACGACCAGCCACATGATGATCGCGAACCCGTTCCGAAATTCTGGTGCTCGCTCACTGTTCTCGACGCATCCGCCGATGGCAGCGCGGATCGCCCGACTCGAAGCGATGGCCAAGGCCGATCCGCGCTTTCGCCGCTGACCGTGCCGGGTTGCGTAGGCCGGGCTTGCGAGATAGCGGTTTTCGGTGCGGCCCTTTCCAGAGGCCGAAGTGGTCCTTCGACTACCTTTGCAATGCCCGGTCCCACCGGGCACGGTCGCGTCCCAGGTGCGGTGTAAATGACCACGGACCGGGTTCCTGGTTGGTGATGTTAGGCGACAGCTCCGACAGTTCCTGGATTGACATCGACATCGTTGTTGATCTTGGGCCGGATTGGGGTTGGCGGGTCGAGCAGCTGGTGGCGTAGATCGGCCAGCAGCCGGGTGCCGGTCGGGGTCATGGCCATGCCGCGCCAGCCCCTGCTCGCGCGGTCGAGCACGGCCCAGACGAGGTTGAGGCAGGACGCTTCGCCGGGTAGCCGGCCGATGACCTTGACGCGGCGGGTCTCGCCGAAGGTGCGTTCGAT
>JBDTDN010000163.1:0-6109 GCA_039923055.1 Jatrophihabitantaceae bacterium | reverse complement strand
GCGGTGACGTCCCGGTCGATGGCGCCAGCGCGGTATCAGCATTCGCAACGGGTCGTAGCGCTCGTCGATGGTGCGAAACTCCTGGCTACGTCCAACGTCGATCTGGGTCATCCGGTACTCACCGAGCCCCAGCTCAGACGGTGCCGCGAACGCCGGAACCTGCTGCGCCTTGCGATAGTTTTCCGGCACATCAGTGACCAGATCACAGATCACCGGAAACGTCCGCAGCGGCGCGGCCGTCACCGGACCGCCAGCCGGCAGCGTCGAGAGCCGGGTCATGCCCATCAGCCTGAGTCGCCCGTTGATCTCCGCACTGCACGAGCCGCACCTACCCGCCTTGCAGTTCCAGCGCACCGCCGAATCGCCGGCCTGGGTCGCCTGCGAGCGCAGCACAACGTCCAGCGCAACCTCGCCGACCAAGGCGTGGGTGTGCACAATGCACTCATGGGTGCTCCGGAAGGGCGCGGTCTCCGGCGTGCCCGGCGCTGAGCTGACGCTCCGAATGTTCGGCGGCGGGCGGCCCAACAGTTCCCGGACTAGCTGATCTGCTCAGCAACTCGAAGCTACACCGCCGCGTATCAACACGTCGATCACAACCATCGGGACCCGCTCCCGACCAGCGGAGGTGAGCTGAGCGGTTCTGCCATGGCCGGTTGTCAGCTGGCCGAGCGTTGGACAGCAGCGCTGTCGCTGATCAGGTGAGCGAGGTAGTCACCGAGGACCTCCTCGACGGCGCCTTCGAGCGTGGCGCTGATGCTGGCGTTGACACAGGTCAGGGCCAGCGCGCGGAAGCGGATGAGCATGGGGATCAGCTCGGTCAAGTCGGCACTGCTGGGTTCGGGGGCTGGCTGGAAATGGTCCACGATGTGCTGCGCGCCGGCCCGCACAAGCGTTTGGCTGATCTGTTCGATAGCCGGTTGGAGTTCTTCATACAGGCCGATCACGGTGCCGGTATGCATGCGGTACCCGCGCATTTCAGAGAACGCCTGCAACAGTTTGGGTCGTTCGACGATCATGCTGCTGCCTGTTCTGCGGACGAGTCCTGCGTCGATGAGCGCGCGGAGGTCCTCCTCGCTGCCGGCGAGCTCACGGACTTCGTCGAGCGTCATGGTGACGGGCCGGTCTTCGGCCCACGGCGTGATCAAGGCCTTCTCCAGACCCAGGACGTCTGCGAGGTCCTTGCCGTGTTCCCAGGCGCTGAGCATTTCGGTGATGTGGGCGGTGGTGTAGCCGCGGTCGAGCATGGACCCGATGAGCCGTAGCCGGACCTGGTGGCTTTCGTCGTAGAGCGCGAGCCGTCCCACGCGTCGGGGCGGGTGGAGCAGGCCCCGTTCCTGGTAGGACCGGACGTTCCGGGTCGTCATACCCGCCAACCGCGCCAGTTCGTCGATGCGGTACTCGGTGCCGCGTCTGTGGTCCGCCTGGGTAGGCTGCGCGATCCGCAGTAGCTGGGTGGCGGCGGCTCGAAGTACCGCTTTGGGTTGACGGGCCAAGTCGCGGCGCCCGTGTCGCAGCGATTCCAG
The DNA here is from genome assembly GCA_039923055.1 of Jatrophihabitantaceae bacterium. GTDB lineage: Bacteria > Actinomycetota > Actinomycetes > Mycobacteriales > Jatrophihabitantaceae > DASXYU01. Next base: position 4,586 of record JBDTDN010000163.1, on the reverse strand, counting down.
GACCGTCTCTATGGCCGCGGTCGTGCTGTTGTCTTTCATGGCTTCATCTGCTGCCGGCTCTCGTGTCCCTGCGCCGGAACCGCTGTGTCTGCTACCTGCGCGGGGAAGTCGTAGTCGGCGATGCGAAAGGACTTCATCTGACGCAGATACTGGGACGCGAACCCAGGGAACATCGAGGCGTTGAAGCCATCGGTGGTCAGATACCAACTCGAGCAGCCAGACATCCACGTAGTACGGGCCAGCCGCTTTTGCAGCCGCTGGTTATAGCGATGCTGGACGTCTTCGCGGACATCGAGGTAGCGAAGGTCTTGGCCGAGGATCGTGGTGATGGCCCTGACGGCGTAGCCGATCTGGCCTTGGGCGTAGACGAGCAGGGAGTTGTGACCGGGCCCGGAGTTCGGGCCGGTGGTGAAGAACAGGTTCGGGTAGCCGTGGGTGCTCATGCTCTTGTAGGCCTGCGCGTGCCCGGCCCAGTCGGCGCTCAACTCGCGCCCGCCCAGGCCGGTGACCGGGTAGGGCGGACCGTCCAGGTGCACGTCGTAGCCGGTGGCGAACACGACGCAGTCCACGCGATGCTCGACGCCGTCGCTGGTACGGATGCCATCCGGACTGAGCGTCGCGATCGGCCACGTGATCAGCTTGCAGTTCTCACGCTGCAGGGCCGGGTAGTAGTCGCTGGACATCAGCATGCGCTTGCAACCGGCCCGAAAGTCTGGGGTGAGCTGGCGGCGCAGCCAAGGATCCTTCACCTGACGGCGCAGGTGCACCTTGGCCAGACGCTGGATGAGCGTGGTGACCGGGGAGTCCCAGACCAGGCCGGTGGCGGCGCTCTCGTGGCCGAAGAACAGCGCCGATCGGGCGGCCTGCTGCGCACCGGGCACGGTCGCGAACACGGTGCGCGCGAGCTTCGGAATCGGCAGGTCTACCCGCGGCATGACCCAGCCCGGGGTGCGCTGGAAGACCTTCACCGATGCGGCGGTCTTCACCAGTTCGGGGATGATCTGCACCCCGCTCGCACCGGTGCCGATGACCGCGACATGCCTACCAGCCATGTCGTAGTCGTGGTCCCAGCGTGCGCTGTGCATCTTCTTGCCGGTGTAGGTGTCGATGCCGCGGATGGCTGGGAAGCTCGAGTCGGCCAGTGGGCCGGAAGCGGCGACGACGGTCCGCGCCCGATAGGTCGGTCCGCCGCTGGTCGAGACGTCCCAGACGCCAGTGTTCTCGTCGAACACGAGGCCGTCGACCTCGGCGTGGAAACGGATCAATCGTGCCAGGTCGAATTTGGTGACGAGGTGCTCGATGTGGGTTCGGATCTCCGCACCGGAGGAGTAGGCGCGCGTCCACGTCGGGTTCTGCGCGAAGGAGAACGAGTACAGCAGCGACGGGATGTCGCACGCCGCGCCTGGGTAGGTGTTGTCGCGCCAGGTCCCACCGACCGCGTCCGCGCGCTCGAGGATCACGATGTCCTCCACGCCCGCTTCCAGCAGCTTGATCGCGGTGCCCAGCCCAAGAAAGCCGGAACCGATAATCAGCGTCGAGTAGGTGCGCTCCGTCGTGTCGGCCCGGCGCACGGTCCTCGTCATCGTCGACGTCATCCTGCCTGCTTCATGTACTTGCTCGACTGCGCGCTGATTCGCGGTCCGCTGCCGATGCTGACCGGCTCGTAGGTCAGTTCTCTTGACCACGTCGGGACGGTGGGCAGGATGCGGGCGGGGATCTTGTCGCTGAGCCACACCATCGGGTTGGCGAGCAGGTGGTACGGGTGTTTGTCGTTGATGACCATGCCGCCATGCCATTTGATGACTTGATACAGCGGCACCCGCTTGGCCGTGGCCTCACCACGCTCGGCGAGCTTCTGGAAGCGGCTCATCGCCGTGTAGAACCGCTGCGGATCCAAGCCCATTTCGACGATGTTGTTGCGGATGCGGTTCAGCAGCGGCAGCCACATGATCGCGCCCAGGATCAGTTGCGGGGAGGCGACGGTGCCAACGAAATCCACGGTGAGCTTTCGTGCTTTACCGTGGCCGATCATGGTCAGCACTTCGAAGTCAACCGCGAGGTGACGGGACTCGTCGTTGTTGATCTTATCGAATACTTGGTGGCACACCGGGTCGTCGACTTCCTCGAGCAGAAATTTCAGCAACGCACCGTCGAGGGCGACCTCGAGCATCGGGATGACGGTGCCCAGTACGGACAGCGGCATGTCGTCGGAGTACCTGTCCAGCCATTCGATCGCGAGCCGGATGTTGACGTTCGGCTCTGGAACCTCGCCCTCGGCGAGCATCCCCCAGCGCTTCATCAGCGCCAGTTCGGCGTTTGCGTGCCGCTGCTCCTCGGCATGGAAGTAGCGATAGATTTCGGCGATCGTGTCGTTGGGTGCCTTCTTCGCCAAGGCGGAGAAGCCGCGGGCACCGATGTTCTCGATCCAGGTCAGATCGGCCATGAAGGCCTTGAGCTTGGGCCGGAATTCATCGCTGATCGTCTCCGCCCCGGGGGCGTCCCAGTCGATATCGGCCAACGCCCACTGCCGGTCTTTGATCTTGGCCAGCATTGCGTCCATGTCCATCGCCATGAAGATCAGCCCTTCTGTTCGTCAAGGTCGGGGCCGAATCGTTCGATCAGCCCGATGCCGCGCGTGTAGACGCCCGGCGCGAAGCGCTTGATCCGCCAGCCGAGTTTCGCGTCGATCTGCGGCATGACGTAGAGCCCGCCGCGGTCGTGGGTGTCCAGGGTCGTGCGCGCGACCCGGGCGGGCAACATCCCGATCCGGTTCATCAGGCCCGACGCGAAGTCGGTCGATCCGATCGTGATGCGGCCCGATTCCAGGATGCTGGTCTTGACGAGGGTCGGACAGAGCACGCTGACCCGGACACCGGTGCCGGACAGTTCCGCGGCGAGGGTCTCCGACAGCGCGAGCACGCCGGCCTTGCTGACGTTGTAGGCGGCCATCCGCGGCGCTGCCCCGAAACTCGCAGCGGACGCCACGTTGACGATGCCGCCGTAACCGGCTTCGCGCAGGATCGGCGCGAAGACATGGCAGCCGTGGATGACGCCCCATAGGTTGATACCCAGCGTCCACTTCCAATCGTCCAGCGAGGTTTCGCCGACGAGCGTTCCGCCGGCGCCGACACCAGCGTTGTTGACCACGAAGGTGGGCGGGGCACCGAACCAGCCGCGGGCCTGGTCGGCCAGACTCTGGACCTCATCGATGCAGGACACATCGCAGCGCAGCGCGAGCGCCTTCCCACCCTCGTCGGTGATGGTGTCGACGGTGCGCTGTGCAGCGGCCACGTCGATGTCGCTGCACACGATGCTGCCGCCGCGTTTGGCGAGTTCGACCGCGAACGCCTGCCCGATGCCGCTGCCGGCACCGGTCACCACCGCCTTCGCGTCGTGACTGCGCCGCTTCCCGAAACCGATCATGTCCGCTGTCCTCTCACCGAGCGTGGTGATCGTGCCGACAGGCATCCGGCGCCGCCCGTCCACGCATGCGCGGACACCGTGGACTGGGATGTGCCGCTCATAGCGACGCCTTGCGGGTGTTCTGCGCCTCGTCGAGCAGCGCAACCGCCGCCGCTCCAAGCTTGCCGTCAGCGGCCGCAGTCCGCAGAGTTGCGAAAGCATCGTCGGATATCTCCGCGGCACGAGCGACGACGTGCTTGCGCGCGTCGCCTTCGAAGTGCTCAATCAGGTAGTTGCCCTGCTCCCACAGTTTTGCGTCGGCGACCTCGTCGAGAATCTGCTCAATCCGCTCGGCAGGCACGCCAGCCACAACCTTGTCGATATTGTCGTTCCATTCAAGTAACGGAACGACCTCGAGCAGATCCCGCGCAGTAGCGACATCCAGAGCGGCGAACAGATGCTCCGGCCGCACGATCCCCACGAACCGCGCCATCTCGCCATACTGCCGACGTTCGAACAATCCCCTGGCCAACGTCCCGATCACATCCGGCCTAAGCCGACCCACCAAGTACTCCGCCTTGCCCCACAGATCGTGCTCGACAATCTCGGCCAACACTGAATCAATCTTTGCCGCCGGAATGTCAGCCACAACCTTGTCGATATTGTCGTTCCACACCAACAGCGGAACAACCTCAACCAGGTCGCGCGCCGAGGCTATCCCGAGCGCTCCGAACAACCCATCGAGCGTGACGGTGCCTGCGAACTCAGCCATCGCGGCGTACTCACCGCGGTCGAACAACGCGCGTGCCACCTGGGCGACCCGGTCGGCTGGAATCGCCTGCACCACCGCACGGGAACGTACTGGGTCAAGCGCCAAGGACAACTCCGCCAAGTAGTCGACGGAGACCTTCGTGACCAGTTCGCGAGCCTTGGCCGGTTCGAGCAACACCGCGACCCTCGCCGCCAGTTCAGGCGGCAGAAACCGTTCGGCAAGCTTGCCGGCCACCGCGCCGGGCAGCAGCTTCGACAGCGACGCCACCCGGGCGAACGGCTCCTGTCCACTTGCCGAGAGCATCCCGCTGATCAGGTCGTGCAGCGTCCGCAGGTCCTCGTCGCCGATATCGTCCAGACCTTGCACGTCGTCGGGGTCAACAGCGAGCAACCGGGCGATCCGCCCGATCTGC
>JBDTDN010000162.1:0-2506 GCA_039923055.1 Jatrophihabitantaceae bacterium | reverse complement strand
GCCCTGGCGCCTCAGCCGGTCCCGAAGGATCGCCATCTGCTCCCGAACGCTGACCTTTGGCGCGTGGACATGATCGAGCGACACCAATGCGACCGGCTTCGGCCGAACGGCACCGGCGGCGATCTCGGCAAGACGAGCCGGGCTCACCCCGATCAAGACATCGGGCAGCAATTCGTCGAACGGAGCTTCCAGCTCCACGGCCCTGCCGTGTCGACGCGCGTGGGAGCGCTCCAGCTCACCGAGATATACCGCTGCGAGTTTGTACGCCCTGTACTGGAGCAACCGCGCGAACAACAGATCGCGCGCTTCGAGCAGCGCGAGGTCCTCCTCGTCCTCGACGTCCGCCGCCGGCAGTAGCCGGGCCGTCTTGAGATCGAGCAGCGTCGCAGCCACCACGAGAAATTCGGTTGCCTGACCCAAATCCCACCGGGCCGAACCGCTGAGGTAGGCGAGGAATTCGTCGGTGACCTGGGACAGCGCCACCTCTGTGACGTCCAACTGACGTCGACTGATCAGACTCAGCAGCAGGTCGAACGGCCCCTCGAAATTGTCCAGACGGACCATGAACGAACTATTGTCGGCCGAGGACGGCGACAGCGGTCCTATAGTCGGTTCCGAGACCATCGACTCGATCTCGACTGCATCCTCAGCTGAAAGACTCACCGGTAGGTCACGATTCGCGGAGCTTTCGCACCAATGTCGACGACTCACCCTTGCTCTCGAGGTCGGCGAGCACGATCGCAATGGCCTCTCGGACCAGCCGTCCTCGGTCCACAGCCATCCCGTGCTCGCCCCGCAACCGCAGGCGAGCCGTCTCCAGATCGAGCAGTTCCTCGGGCGAGCAGTAGACGGTGATCTTTTCCTCATGCCGTTCGCGACCGGACGGTGCTCGATCGTTCACACTCCGGACGCGTCTGGTGGATCGCACCGATCGCCCCGAGCCCACCGAGTGAACCGACTGGACGGCCGGCGTGCCGGGTTCATCAACCGGAGGGACCGCGCCCACTCCGGGGTGTCCGGGGGGTGGAGCGGGCGCAGGTTCGGGGCCGGAGGTGGTGCGGAACAGTTCGGCGGCACCGGGCAGGCTGGCTCTGCGGCTCACTGGAACCCTCCCTGAGCGAGATCGGGTGCGGTAGTCGTCAACGCGACGCTCATGAGCGTGACACCACCTCTCGGGCGAGTTTCCGGTACGCCGTCGCGCCGCTGGATGTCGGGGCCCAGGTGGTGATCGGCTCTCCTGCGACGGTCGTCTCCGGGAATCGGACGGTCCGGGAGATCACGGTGTCGAAGACGGCATCACCGAACGCCTCGAGCACGCGCGCGTACACCTCCCGACCGTGCAGAGTACGGCCGTCGTACATCGTGGCCAGGATGCCATCGAGCTTGAGGTCGGGGTTGAGCCGTTCGCGGACCTTCTCCACGGTGTCGATCAGCAGCGCGACGCCCCGGAGGCTGAAGAACTCGCACTCCAACGGAATAATTACGCCGTGCGCGGCCGTCAAGGCGTTGACGGTCAGCAGGCCCAACGACGGTTGGCAGTCGATCAACACGTAGTCGTAGTCATCGGTCACCGCAGACAGGGCGCGGGCAAGGGTCTGTTCGCGCGCCACCTCGCCGACCAACTGCACCTCCGCTGCGGACAGGTCGATGTTGCTCGGCAGCAGGTCCATACCCGGAACACTGGTCTTGAGCAGGATGTCGTCGACGCTGACACCCCGCTCCATCAACAGGTTGTAAACAGTTCGGTCCAATTGATGCGGTTGGACACCCAGACCTACCGACAGCGCGCCCTGCGGGTCGAAGTCGACGAGAAGTACCCGTCGGCCGACCTCGGCGAGTGCGGCGCCGAGGTTGATCGTGGATGTCGTCTTGCCGACGCCACCCTTCTGGTTGCAGAGGGCGATGATCCGTGCTGGGCCGTGCCGATCCAGCGGCAACGGTTCTGGGATGGTCCGTTTCGGCCGGGCCACCGCCGGGTCCGCCGATTTGCTGGTGGGCGCCGAGAACAGCCCCTCCGCAGCGCCATCTTGACTTGTCGACATACCCATGAAGAACTTTGCCCTCCTGCTGTTTCGTCGCTGCGGTTCGGAAGGGCCGACGCTACCTCAGCCGGTCGGGCCTGACGATGGCACCGCGGCGCGTCGCTCGATGAACTGCCGTGCTCAACCGCGGGCACGAGGGTGCGTACTCGCGTACACCTCGCGAAGTCTGTCGACGGTGACCAAGGTGTAGATCTGCGTAGTGGTCACCGAGGAGTGACCGAGCAATTCCTGCACCACACGGACGTCGGCGCCACCCTCCATCAGGTGGGTCGCGAACGCGTGACGCAGCGTGTGCGGCGAGATCCCGGCCGCCAGGCCGGCCCGTTCGGCCGCGGCCCGCAGGACGATCCACGCCGATTGCCGCGACAGTGGACCGCCCCGCGAATTGAGGAAGACCTTCGGCGTGCCGCGCCCCCCGGCGGCCAACAGCGGACGCGCCCCCACCAAGTAGGCCTCCAATGCCG
>JBDTDN010000161.1:0-5488 GCA_039923055.1 Jatrophihabitantaceae bacterium | reverse complement strand
ACGCCATGTCTGGCCCAAGCTGACCAGATCCCAGCGTCACACTGACATCGACAGATCCGGTCGACTTCAGGGGCCCGGATCTTGGAGCCGCTATTTGCCAAGATGGCCTTGCCGGGTACACATCGGGTATACACCACAGTCGAAAAGGGTCATCCCCGACGACCCTCGATCAACGCGTGCCAATCCCGAATTACGCAGAACCATCGTCAATGATCGCAGAGCAACACCGGTATGTTCGCCCTCCGGAGGCGAACCGCGCTGCCGTAGTCGTCGCATCCACTGGTGTCGACCCGTCAAGAACCTGCGCTGCGGCCGCGATTACGACGTTGCGACCGAAATTGACGTCCAAGGTCATCGACGAGTTGGCATGACCGAGCTGATCGGCGACCTCCAGCGGCGAGAAGCCGGCTTCGTCGAGCCGGATCGCGACGGTCTTGCGGAGTGTGGGAGCTGACCCACGACCACGGTTTTTGATCACAGCGCACTCGCAGCGGCGCCGTGAACACAGGTCGCCCTCGGACAGCGGGTTCCTCGTCCCGCGTCGAACGGTCACCTAGCAAGCGCAGTGCTGACGGCGGCAGTGCTACGACTCGCCAACCGGCCGCGGTCTTGGGCCGGTGCTGGAGGATGAGGCCTTTGCCGGTCACTCGAACGACAGTTACGTTGACCTCCCATGCGCCTGCGTCCAGATTCAGTAGTGGGCGGCCGTCGCGGTTGACGTCGTAGCGGCCGGCCAAACCCTTCCCGATCCGACATCCGGTCGCCAGCATCCAGTCAACGAGATCGGGCAGCTCGAGCGCGAGAGCGCTTGTGAGTCCGTAGCCAACTGGTCAGCTGAGCAGTTTCGTCCATCGCGAGCGCTCGCCGCGGCCCGACCTTCCAGACCAGGCGCACCCGCCCGTCGCAGTCTCGGAACTTGACCCAAGCCTGGACGGTGCCCTATGCCTGAAGGGTGAACACCAGCTTCCGAACGTGCCAACCGGCAGTGATGACCGACCGGCCATGGCTATCCTCCTCATCCATTTTGGATGAATAGAGGATGCGAGCCAAACCCTCAGACTCATCGAGGGCCCACGTTTGCTCCCCCATCTGGACTCGAACCAGAAACCCTTCGATTAACAGTCGAATGCTCTGCCAATTGAGCTATGGGGGACTGTTCATGTGTGCTCCCCGACCCGGGTAGCGCAGCCGGGACAGCTTATCTCACCGGCTGATGAGTCGGCGCCAGGGTTAGGGTGGACTGATCGAACCTTGAGGAGAATCGTCCGATGAAGCTCTCGTTCTTAGTCGGTGGCGCTGTCGGCTACGTGCTCGGTGCGAAGGCTGGACGCACCCGATACGAGACCATCGTCCGCGTTGGTCGGATGGTCGCCGGAAGTCAGACCGTCCAGTCGACGGCCGGGGTTCTGCAGGGACAACTCGACACGTTCGGGCACCACGCCCGCCATGCGGTCATCGCGAAACTGCGGGCGGGCGGGGCGACGACGAACGGCACCGCGCCGAACGGAGCCAACGGCTATCGCCGCTGACGTCAGTTCTGCCGCGCCTCCCAGTCCGATTGCAGCAGCGCGAGTCGGGCGCGGATCGCCGACCGGACCTGTTCGGTATCGGCCGCTCCCTGCTCCAGCCGCGCCCACCATTGAACGCCGTCTTGTCCCGGCACATGACGAGCAACCAGTCGCGCGACACCTCCCTCGACAGCCACCACCTCGGAGCTGACGACGTTCGCCTCCACGCGCTTACGGACTGTCGCCGGCAGATCGCGGGGCGTGGCGAGAACGGCCGTAACAGGTAGTCGGTCGATCAGCAACAGGTCGTCGTCCACGTCCGCCTCGATGACCTGCAACGCGCCATCGCGCCAGGTGGCCTTGCTTACGACCTGCCATCCGATGAGCCGATTGCCTGAGCCTTCTGGCCACCAGAGCCCACGTGGCGTCGCAACCACTACCGTGCCACCGGCAGCGTCACCCCACGAGAGGACGCGTTCGTCCTTGTCCAGCAGGCTGATCAGCGCAGCCGGCGGCGCTTCCCGACGGTGGAACAGTTTCATAGTTGACCGCCGATCGCCCGCTCGCGCAGGTCGCGCCGGTACGCTTCCAACGCGATCAACTCACCGAACAAGCGGTCGTACTCCTTGGCGTGCTCCTGGGGGTTGATCCGTTGTAACCGAGACTTGAGTATCGCGACATTCCGCCCGGCGACGATCTCGTGCATCCGGGCCAGCATCGAATCGGCGTAGCGCTCACGGTTGGCCACGCCAGCTCGAAGTGGCTCCACCGACAGTGCAACCACGCCGCTGCGCAGCGCCGGATCGGCGAGATGTTCCTCGACGGCCGCGGTCCACGACGGTCCCCCGGTCGCCGTCGCTGTCCCGCCGGCGAGGCCGATCGCGGCGCGTACCTGTTGGTGGGCCGGCAGCAGGAAGGCGTCCTCGGCCAGCAGGTCGAACTGCGGTCCGGCGATCACCGGCAATTGCAGTGCGACCTTCAGTACTTCGCGTTCGACCGACACCACACCCTCGTCGTACTTGATCTCGGTTGGGGCCGCAGGAACGGGCGTCGACACCGTGCCGGCACGCTGACTTCCCTTGTCCTGCGAGCGCTCCAAACCGCGTACCCGCTGGACGATCTGCATCGGGTCGTCCATGCCCACCAGCCCGGACAGCCGCCGGGCGTACTCGTCCCGCAGCGAACGGTCCTTGATCTGTGCCACCAGCGGGATGCCCCGATCCAGCGCGGCAACTCGACCCTCGGCCGTCTCCAGATCGAATCGGCCGACGGTCGCCCGCAACACGAACTCGACCAGCGGGATACGTCGCGCCACCAGATCCAGCACCGCAGTGTCGCCGGACTTCATCCGCAGATCGCACGGGTCCATGCCGGTCGGCTCGATCGCGACGAACGTCTGGGACATGAACTTCTGGTCGTCGTTGAACGCCCGCTCGGCGGCCTTCATGCCCGCAGCGTCGCCGTCGAAGGTGAAGATCACCTCGCCGGTGAAGGCGTCCGAATCCATCAGAAGTCGCCGCAACAGCTTGACATGCTCGCTACCGAACGCGGTACCGCACGTCGCGACGGCGGTGGTGACCCCGGCCAGCCGGCATGCCATCACGTCGGTGTAGCCCTCGACGATGACGGCGCGGTGCTGGCGGGCGATCTCCCGCTTGGCCACGTCGATCCCGTAGAGCAACTCGCCCTTCTTATAGATCGGCGTCTCGGGGGTATTCAGGTACTTGGCCTCGATCTTGTCGTCGTCGAACAGCCGCCGAGCACCGAAGCCGACGACCTCTCCTGCGACGTTTCGGATCGGCCACATCAGCCGGCGGTGGAACCGATCGATCAGCGAACCTCGGCCGGACTCGCGTGCCAACCCGGCGATCGTCAGCTCGGCCGGCGTGAACTTCAGTGCGAGCAGGTGTTTGGTGAGCGATTCCCAGCCGGCCGGGGCGAACCCGCAACCGAACTCGCGCGCGGCGGACTCGTCGAAGCCGCGTCCGGTGAGGAACTCGCGCGCCACCAGGGCATCCGGCGTGGCCAGCTGCTCGGCGTAGAACGTGGCCGTGGCCTCGTGGGCGGCGACGAGCCGAGCGCGCTGACCGTGGTTGCGGTTCGGAGCGGCACCCCCCTCCTCGTACCGCAGTTGGATGTTTGCCCGGGCGGCGAGCCGTTCGACCGCCTCGCTGAAGTCAAGATGCTCGATCTCCTGAACGAACTTGATGACGTCCCCTCCGGCAGAACATCCAAAACAGTGAAAGAGCCCGCGCGAGGGGGTGACATTGAACGACGGGCTCTTCTCGTCGTGGAACGGGCACAGGCCCTTGAGGTTGCCGCCGCCGGCATTACGCAACTGGACGTGCTCACCGATGATTTCGTCGATCGGGGTCTTCTCGCGGACCAGCGCGATGTCTTCGGTCCGGATCCGCCCTGGCACGGGGTAAGTCTAGGCGCGGGCGCCGACAGGTCCACCGGTGAGCCGTTGATGCCAGGCCGCCGCGGTGGAGTCGGTCAGCTGGGCCACCTGATCGATCACTACGCGCAGCCGGCCGGCATCGGATTCGGCCCCCCGCCAGGCCGCACCCAGGCTCGGGTCGAGTGCTGCGGGAGAGCGTTCGACGAGCACCGCGACGAGCTCTGTCAACACCCGCCGCTGCCACACCTGTCGCTCGGCCGCGCCCGGCCGGCGCATCACGTAGTGCACGGCCATCGCTTTCAGCAGCGCGCACTCGGCAGCGATCGCACCCGGCACAATCAGGTCGGCCGTATAGCGGCCTAGGGGTTGCTCGCCGTACACGGCTCGGGTCGCGACGATCGCCGCGCCGGCGAAGCGGCCGGTCAGCTCGCTCGTCGCCCGCTTGGCCGCTGCCTGCGCCAGGTATGACCCGTCGTAGCTGGCCAGATCACGCAGCGTCGCCAGTTCGAGCAGTTCTGCAAGCACGGGTTCCAGTTCGTCGGCAGTGTGTGCTGAGTACAGCGCGGCCGCCACCGTACACAGCTCGGCTCGCACCTGATCATCGATTGCCGCCAGCCGGATCTGCCCGGCATGCACGCCGTCCTCCACATCGTGCACCGAGTACGCGACGTCATCGGCCCAGTCCATGACCTGGGCTTCCAGGCATCGGCGCCCAGCCGGGGTGCCCGCACGGATCCAGTCGAAGGCGACCTGATCGGCGGCATACACGCCGAACTTAGTACCACCGGCGTGCCGCGGCCACGGGTACTTACAGGTCGCGTCCAGGACCGCACGCGTCAGGTTCAGCCCACCCGGTTCGCCGTCGGGGCGGACCACCTTCGCCTCGAGCCGGGTCAACACCCGCAGCGTCTGCGCGTTACCCTCGAAGCCGCCGCAAGCACCGGCCACCGCGTTCAACGCATCCTCGCCGTTGTGCCCGAACGGCGGATGGCCGATGTCGTGCGCCAGCCCGGCGGCATCGGCGACATCAGGGTCGCAGCCGAGCGCCGCCCCGATCTCGCGCGCGATCTGTGCCACTTCCAACGAATGGGTCAGCCGGGTCCGCGGGAAGTCATCCTCGCCGGGAACGACGACCTGGGTCTTGTCGGCGAGTCGGCGGAACGCGTAAGAATGCAGCACCCGCGCGCGATCGCGCGCGAACTCACCGCGACGGTCCGCGCCTTCGGCCGCACCGGACCGCTTGGGCAGTTCGGGCAGCAACCGTTCACGCGCAGCATCGTCATAGCCGAACCCGGACCGCACGGTCACGCCTCAGACCTGCTCGTCGACCCATTCGGTGAAGCGCAGCAGCGTCTCCACCCACATCCCGAGCGCGTACTTCAACTGCGCGCGGGTGACGCCGGCCTCGAAGTCGTGGCACTGCTCGGCGCAGATGCCGACCATGCCGTCATCGGGCAGGACCGTGTAGACCTTCGGGAACAGCTTGGTGCGGTTCCATTCGTCCAGTACGAGCGCCAACGACCCGCGCGTCTCCACCGAGAACCGCCGGTTCATGTACAGCCGCGCCTGGACGACCTCG
>JBDTDN010000160.1:0-3958 GCA_039923055.1 Jatrophihabitantaceae bacterium | reverse complement strand
CTCATCTCGCGAAGGCAGTTCGAGCGTCTCGGTCGTTGTCATTGGGACTCCCCTGTGGTGTCGCTGGCACTGGCGTGCCCGCCGGATTCGGCGACGGCGGATTTCATGGCCATCCAGCCCAGCAGTGCGCACTTGACGCGCGCCGGGTACTTCGAGACGCCTTCAAACGCGATCGCGTCGTCCAGTTCTTCTTCCTCGCCCTCGGTGAGCTCGGCCGTGCCTCGGGACTGCATCAGGTCGAGGAACTTCTGGTGCAGCGCCAGCGCCTGTTCGACCGGCTTGCCGATCACCAGACCGCTCATGACCGAGGTCGACGCCTGGCTGATCGAGCAGCCCTGCCCGTCCCAGCCAAGGTCCTCGATCGTGCCGCAGGCGACCCGCACCCGCAGCGTGATCTCATCGCCGCAGGTCGGGTTCACGTGATGCACCTCGGCGTCGAACGGGTCGACCAAGCCGTGGTGCTGCGGGTGCTTGTAATGATCGAGAATGATCTCTTGGTACAGGCTGTCGGTGCTCATCCGAACATCGCCTGGACCTTGCCGATTCCGGTGATCAGGGCCTCGATCTCGTCGGTGGTCGTGTAGACGCCGAACGACGCGCGGGTGGTCGCAGCAATGCCGTAGCGGACGCAGACCGGGCGCGCGCAATGATGCCCGGCACGGACCGCGATACCCTGCTCGTCCAGTAGTTGCGCCACGTCGTGGGGATGGATGCCGTGGAGCGTGAAGGAGATGGTGGCGCCGCGATCGACAGGTACACGTGGTCCGATGATGCGCAATCCATCGATCGTCTGTAGCCCGTCGAGGGCATACGCGGTCAAAGTCTTCTCGTGGTCGCGGATCTCCTGCATACCCAGCGCCGTGACGTAGTCGACGGCCGTGCCGAGGGCGACCGCCTGAGCGATCATCGGGGTACCGGCCTCGAATCGGCTCGGCGGTGCGGCGAACGTGCTGCCGGTCATCTCGACGGTCTCAATCATCTCGCCGCCACCCAGGAACGGCGGCAGTTCGGCCAGCAGGTCATAGCGGCCCCAGAGCACGCCGACACCGCTCGGGCCGTACAGCTTGTGCCCGGTGAACGCGACGAAGTCTGCACCGAGATCTTGCACGTCCAACGGCAGATGCGGTGCAGCTTGGGCAGCGTCGATGATTGACAGTGCGCCGACCGCCTTCGCTCGGGCGACGATGCGCTTGACCGGGTTGATGGTGCCCAATGCGTTGGACTGGTACACGAACGAAACGATCTTGGTGCGCTCGGTGATGACCTCATCGATCGCGGACTCGACCAACCGACCTTCCTCATCGATCGGGATCCAGCGGAACGTCGCGCCCGTACGCTGCGCGAGTTGCTGCCACGGAACGATGTTGCTGTGGTGCTCCATCTCGGTGACCACGATCTCGTCGCCGGGCCCGATCCGGAACCGCCCGGCGCCCGGGAACGTGGTCGCGTTCGAGAACGAGTAGGCCAGTAGATTCAGTGCCTCGGTGATGTTGCGCGTGAAGATGATCTCGTCGCGGGACGGGGCGTTCAGGAATGCCGCAACCTTGTCCCGCGCACCTTCGTAGGCGTTTGTGGCTTCGCTGCCCAGAGTGTGCACGGCGCGGGCGACGTTCGCGTAGTGGTTCGCGTACAGGTCGGCCTCGGCGTCGATGACGACCTGCGGCTTCTGCGCACTGTTGGCGCTGTCCAGGTACACCAGCGGGACGCCATGGATCTCCCGCGCCAGGATCGGAAAGTCTTTACGGACGGCCTCAACGTCGAACGTACCCATCAGGCCGACGCTGTCTCGTTTACACCGAAGCGCGTATACCCCTCGGCTTCCAGGTGATCCGCAAGTTCGGCGCCACCTGACTCCACGATGCGACCATCGAAGAAGACGTGCACGAACTCCGGCTTGATGTAGCGCAGGATCCGTGTGTAGTGGGTGATCAGCAGCGTGCCGATGCCGGTCTCCCGGGCCCGGTTCACGCCCTCACTGACCACACGCAGCGCGTCGACGTCCAGGCCGGAGTCGGTTTCGTCCAGGATCGCGATCTTCGGCTTGAGTAGTTCGAGTTGCAGAATCTCGTGACGTTTCTTCTCGCCACCGGAGAAGCCCTCATTGACGCTGCGCTCGGCGAAGGCCTTGTCCATCTCCAGGGCAGCCATCGCGCCGTTGACCTCCTTGACCCAGAGCCGCAACTTGGGCGCTTCGCCCCGCACGGCGGTCACGGCAGTGCGCAGGAAGTTGGAGACCGAAACGCCCGGAACCTCGACGGGGTATTGCATCGCCAGAAACAGGCCGGCACGGGCACGGGCATCGACGGTCATCGCCAACACGTCCTTGCCATCCAGCGTGACCGTACCGCCGGTGACCGTGTACTTGGGGTGTCCGGCGATCGAGTAGGCCAGGGTGGACTTGCCGGATCCGTTCGGTCCCATGATCGCGTGGGTTTCCCCGGACTTCACCGTCAGGTCGACACCCTTGAGGATCTCTGTGGTGTCTTCACCCTCACCGACAGCGACGTGCAGGTCGTGAATCTCAAGCGTGCTCATGCGGAAACCTCTTCAGTGTCTTCAATGTCATCGGTTACGGACGCGGTGAAGCCCAGCCGGGCCTCGATAGCGGTCATGATCTGTTCCTCAAGTGCGGGCACGCCGATGCGTTCGACCACGTCGGCGAAGAAACCGCGCACGACCAGTCGCTGAGCCTGATCGTGCTCGATCCCCCGGGACTGCAGGTAGAACAACTGCAGGTCATCGAACCTTCCGGTCGTGCTCGCATGGCCGGCACTGGCGATCTCGCCGGTCTCGATCTCCAGGTTCGGCACCGAGTCGGCGCGCGCACCGTGAGACAGCAGCAGGTTGCGGTTCATCTCGTACGTGGTGGTGCCGATGGCCGACGGGCGGATGCGAACATCCCCGATCCAGACGGTCCGTGCAGTCTCGCCGAGCAGCGCGTGCTTGGACAGTACGTCCGAGGTGCACTGCGGGGCGGAATGGTCGACGTACAGGCGAGACTCGAAATGCTGCCCGCTGCCGGCGAATGCGACGCCCAAGAGTTCGGCGCGTGAGCCGGGGCCGGCCAGGTTGACGGTCGGCGCGATCCGGACGACGTCGCCGCCCAGGCTCACGGTGGTGTACCGGTAGCTGGCGTCACGGCCCAGCAGCGCTCCGACGTGTTCGTTGTGCAGTGTGCCGGCGTCCCAGCTGTGCACATGGACCAAGGACAGGTGCGCGCCATCGCCGACCAGCACGCTGGTCTCGGCCGCAACGCGCGCACAGCCGGTGTACTCGACCACTATGGTCGCGCTGGAATGGGCGCGCGCGTCCACGACGAGCCGCGACCAGACGACTTCGTCCGATCCCGACCCGATGAGCTTGATCACGATCGGTTCGGCGATCTCGACACCTTTGGCGATGCGCAGGACCGTGGCCTTGGCGGCCCGGTCGTAGGCAAGCGCGCTGAGCCGATCGACGGGCTGCGGCGCATCGGCGAGCGTCGGGTCGTCCTTGTCCAGTTCCAGCAGTTCTACGCCTTCGGGTAGCTCGCCGCTCCGCGCCAGGCGAGCATCGGATGGCGCGGCGTTGAACAACGTCCGTAGGGTCGTCAGCGGGCTGAACCGCCAGAGCTCCTCGCGTCGGCTGGGCTCGGGAAAGTCCGCCGGGTTACGCGAGGTGAAGCGCTCAGTGGGCGAGCCGGTCATCGGCCGCTCGTTGATGGTTTCAGTAAGAGTCATCGGTCCTAGCCCACTGCGCCTTCCATTTGAAGTTCGATGAGCCGGTTCAGCTCGAGGGCGTACTCCATCGGCAGTTCGCGGGCAATTGGCTCGACGAAGCCGCGGACGATCATCGCCATCGCCTCGTCCTCGGTCATACCGCGGCTCATCAGGTAGAACAGTTGCGTTTCGCTCACCTTGGACACCGTTGCCTCGTGGCCCATCGACACGTCGTCCTCGCGGACATCGACGTACGGGTA
>JBDTDN010000159.1:0-3299 GCA_039923055.1 Jatrophihabitantaceae bacterium | reverse complement strand
GTCTAGGCCTTGGGGCGTCAACGCGTAGCCGTCGTGCTGTCGCGCGATCAGAGCGCTCTGGGTGAGTTCGCGAGTCCGTTCGGTGAGGACACTTGAGGACACGCCCCCGCATCGGATCTGAAGGTCTCGAAACGTTGCCCCTTGGCCGTCCCGCAGTTCCCAGATGACTCGCAGCGTCCAGCGGCGGCCGAGCAGGTCGAGCAGGGCCATGATCGGGCGACCGGTGGACGATCCACGGACTGGACGGCCCGGCGCGGGCGTCTGTGACATGCGCTTTCCTTTCCGAAGCAAGAAGGTTACCGTCCATTGCATGCCAACCAGTACAACGCCCCCACGGATCGCGCCTCTCGAGCCCCCGTTCGAGCCAGACACCGCTGCTGCTCTTGAGCTGCTCGGTCCGCCGATCCAACTGTTCCGGGTCTTTGCTCGCCGCCCCGAGCTTGCTGCGGGCATCGCCGGATGGGGTCGCTACTACCTGTCCCGCAAATCGGCGTTGACGCTGCGGCAGCGTGAGCTCGTCATCAACCGTACGACCGCCGTGTGCGGCGCCGACTACGAGTGGGGAGTCCACATCGCCACGTTCGCCGACAAAGCTGGACTCAGCACAATGCAGATCCGTTCACTTGCCCGCGGCACCTGCGAAGACCCGTGCTGGACCGATCCGGGCGAGCGAGCGCTGCTGCGTGCCGTGGACGAACTGCACTCCACGTCAGATCTGGCCGATGACAGCTGGTCGGACCTGCTCGAGGCGGTGGGTGAGGATGGCGCCGTGGAGCTGACGCTGCTCGCGGGCTGGTACCACGCGATCAGCTTCACCGTCCGCGCGCTGCGCCTGCCCCTCGAACCCGGCACAGCACCCATCAGCAGATGACCACCACGACACTGAAGGGCAGCATCGCCGATCCGGGAACCTTGCTCGTATCGGACTTGGATGGCACGCTGCTCCGCTCGGACGGCACGCTCGGGCGCCGGACAGTCCAGGTCGTAAACCGCTACATCGAAGAAGGTGGCCGATTCACTGTCGCGACCGCACGCTCGTTCACCTCTGCCGCTGCGGTAACCCAGGAGCTGATGCTGACTCTGCCGGTGATCACCTACGGCGGTGCGATCATCGTCGACCCCCGCTCCGGACAGCCGCGCCAGGCCCAGATGCTTCCTGAAGTCACGGCCAATGACGTGCTCGCGCTCACCGAAGGACACAGCAGTGTCGAGCCGATCGTGTTCGCTGTGTGGCAGGGCCGGGATCGGCTGTGCTGGCGTCCCGCTCACGCAACACCCGGCATAGATCGATTCCTCGCCCGGCGACGCGGTGATCCCCGACTGTTTCCGGTCTCTGAGTGGACGGCCATCAGCAGCGCAGATGTCTTCTACATTTCGCTGATCAGCGAGCAAACCCAGCTCGTCGAACTCCGCACCCGTCTGTCCGCCAATGGCGTTCACGCCACCTTCTCCGAAGACATCTACACACCGGGCGACTGGGCGCTCGAGCTCACCGCTTCCAGCGCAACCAAGGCCACCGCAGTGACCACGCTCCGCGACGAACTGCGAGCCCGACGAGTCGTCTGTTTCGGGGACAACCAAAACGACCTCCCGATGTTCGGCATCGCCAACTGGGCCGTCGCGGTCGCCAACGCCGCACCCGACATCCGCGCCGCCGCCCACGAGATCACGACCACCAACGACACCGACGGCGTCGCACACTGGATCACCGAAAACAGCCACACCTGACACCTCACCGGTGCCCGCTCACCGATCGGCTACCGGACAGCCTGTGCCGGCCAGCGTTCCTGCACCGGGCAGCGGTCACAATGACGCCTTCGGCTGGCTAGCCGAAGGCGTCTTCGTGATGTATGTGAGCTCGCTGTCCATCCCGGTCGAAGATCATGATGAGTTCTGCCGCACCGCCAACGGCGGCTACGGCGTGTGGTGTCATCGTGGCGAACTCGGCCGCTTCCCCGGTCTCGACGACGATCTCGCGCTCGCCAAGAGCGAGTCTGACCCGTCCTTCAATCACAAAGAACCAGTCGTGACCGGGATGGACCCGTTGCTGGACAGGTGCCTGGGTCGGTTCCAGGCGCATCTTGATGGCCATGGTGTTTCCCGTCGCTCGACTGAGCATCCAGGTGGTGCGCCCGGGGGATCGGTCCACAGTCGGGCGGATCACCACGTCGTCGTCCACGCGAGCATCGAGGAGCACGTCAAGATCGACCTGTAGAGCGGCAGCCAGCGGCAACAGGATGTCGAGGCTGATGGTCCTCTTACCGGTCTCGACCCTGCTGATGGTGGACGGGCTCAGATTCGTCCGGGTAGCAAGCTCGCCCAGGGACAGACCCAGCGTGGTCCGAAGACTTCGTAGCCTGGTCCGGACCATCTGCTCAATCTCGCTCACGGTTCCCACCTTCTTGCGAATAGTGCAAGTAAGTATGCTATTACCGCCAAGCGGGGCTACCGTCATATTCATGACAGAGCATTCACATCCCCCGCTTGAGCGCCACTGCGACGTCGCCGTGATCGGTGGATCGGCCGCCGGTCTGGCTGCCGCTCTGCAACTCGGACGACAGCGACGGTCGGTCATCGTCATCGACTCCGAGACGCCCCGAAATGCCCCGGCGGCGCACATGCACGGCTACCTGGGCCGGGAAGCGGTCGCGCCGTCCGAGCTGATCGCCGACGGACGCGAAGAGGTGCGCAGCTACGGCGGCGAGGTTCTGACGGCACGCACAGAACGAGTGACCCGCGACAACGACCGGTTGCGCGTCGACCTGGTCGGTGGCCACGTGATCATCGCGCGACGCGTGCTTGCTGCCACTGGCCTGACTGACGTGCTGCCCGACATCGAGGGCCTCGCGCAGCACTGGGGCACCGACGTCATCCACTGTCCCTTCTGCCACGGCTACGAGGTCCGCGACCAACGCATCGCCCAGATCGTCACCCATCCGTTGGGCCTGCATCCGGCCGGGCTGTTCCGGCAGCTGAGCGCGCAGCACACCCTGGTGCTGCACGGCGGCGTCGAGGTCGATGAGTCCGAACTGGACCTGCTGCGGGCCGGCGGAGTCACCGTCGTGCGTGGGCAGGTGCGCCGCGTCGTGACCGCCGACACCGGCCGGATCTCGGGGCTCGAGTTCAGCGACGGACAGCGTTTGGAGGCGGACGCGATTGTCGTCGGGCCCCGGTTCACGGCTCGCGTCGAGCCGTTCGCCGCGCTCGGTCTGCGCACCGCGGCGCACCTGAGCGGGCTCGGGGACATCGTCGAGATCGACGCAAACGGAATGACCGAGGTGCCCGGCCTGTACGCGGCC
>JBDTDN010000158.1:0-3164 GCA_039923055.1 Jatrophihabitantaceae bacterium | reverse complement strand
GCACTCGCGGCGGCGCGGGCACGTCGGCTCCACGAAGGTAGCGCTGGAAGAACGCGAGTTGAGCGACCTTGGCCGGCTCGCCGTAGAACGTGGACCACTTGCCGCTGCGATGGGTGTAGACGAACTTTTCCGGCGAGCCGGCCTGTTCGAACACCCGGAACGAACCACGGCTGTGCACGTTGTTGTCGGAAAAACTCGCGCACACCAGCATCGGAGCAGTGATCAACGGCAGGTCCGCTACCAACGATTGCCACCACAGATCACGCAGCGGTCGAGCCTTGTCCTGCTGCGAGAGGCTGGTCTTCAACCGGGCCACGCGTCGGGTGCCGGCCGCCCAGACCCTGACGAAACCGTCCTCGAACAGTCCACCGGGTCTCATCATGTCCCGGTACACATCGCTCTGGCCTTCCCACGGGCAGAACGCTTTCAAGCTCGGCGGGTTCAGGGCAGCAGGTTTGTACTGCGACATGGCCAAGTACGACACCCCGAATAGGCCGACGCTACCGGTGGACCAGGGCTGCGTCCCGGCCCACTCGATCAGGTCGTAGATGTCCTCACCCTCCAGATCTGAGAGCAACTCACCGACACCGTCCGAGGTACCTGCCCCACGCAGGTCACAGTTGATCACCACGTAACCGTGTGCGACCCACCACGCCGGGTCCGGAGCTTCCCAACTGGTGAGAGTGGAGTGGCAGATCGGACTGGTCGAGCGCATCAACCGGTACTGAAAGGGAAGGTGCGAACGCCAACGGCCCCGACGCGGAAGGTTGTCCTTGTGATACGGATGCGCGGACATAAGCACCGGAGCCGGACCGTCCCCGGTCGGTCGGTAGACGTTGACCCGCAAGGTCGTACCGTCCCGCACTTGTACCGCGACATCGTGTTCGACGATCAGTGACCCCGAGACGGGATCGAATACCGTCACCGGTGGTCGCAGGATCCCCCGCATCCGGGCCCAGGCGTACCGCCCGCCACCAGTACGTCGCCACGGCCGGTCCAACGTCGGTGCTTCATCCGATGCGCGCACGAACCCTCTTAACCGAGAAGACCGATCTTGCTCAGGATTGCGGAACTGGTGGCCGGGGTCAGGATTCAGCCAGCGACATCGGGCCATAGACCTCGACAGCACCGTCCAGCAGCGTCGCTTGGACCACGCCGGCGTCCGCTAGTTCACGCCACTGCTCGCCGAGCCAGCTCTCGGCATCGGACTGATTCTGATGCGGAGGGCTGGCCGGCGTGCTCAACGGCGTGCCGTCCACTCCCTCAAGACGCCAGCTCCAACTCATCACGTGCTCCCTTTGACCTCGACCCCGTGTGAGGTACGACCCTAGCTGGCACCGCGGTTTGACCGCCCGCCCAGGCGTGTGGTGATATCACTTACGTAATACCCAACCAGGGCAGGGGAAGCCGGTCGAAATCCGGCACTGACCCGCAGCCGTGAGATCCCGTTCGTATCCGTCACGAACAGGGATGAGTCGGAATGCCTGGCCTGGCCACTGCTCCACTATCGCCGTCGAGGTCGCGGCGCGGAGTCCGTGTGGGTGCACCTGACCGGTGACGTGCTCACACACGACCGGCCCGAGGCAGCCAGGCGACTCACGCCAAGGCCCCTTTTACCGAAGGGCCGCTCACCAATGTCCGTCCGATTCCGTTCTGCGCTCGCACTGGCCGCTGCTGCCGCCGTCGCCGTGCTCAGCACCACCTCGTCCGCTGTCGCCGCACCGGCGCCGCCGACGACAACCACCGTTCCCGCTGCTGCCGCCGCCGGCTGGCTGGCCCAGCAGTTCGTCGGCGCCGACGCGAAGGCCTCGCCGTCCGGCGATCACTTCGACTTTCCCGGCGGGACCTCCTACTGGGGCGGATTGACCGCGAGCGGGGTGTTCGCACTCGCCGCGGCGAAGGTCGGCGGTGACAAGATCGATTCGGTGCTGGGCTACATGAAGACCAACGTGGCCAGCGATGCTCTCGCCGACTTCGGCGCCGGGCCGTACGACGGGTCGGTGGCGACTTACGCGCTCGCGGCGATCGTCGCAGGGGCTGATCCGAGTTCGTTCGGCGGGGTGAACCTGCTGCAGACGCTCAAGGACGACGAGTGCACGGCGGCCGCCAACTCCGACGGTAGCGACTACTCAGCACCGCTCTGCCCAGCCGCTGGGGCGGCCGTCAACATCTACTCCAGCGTCTCGGAGTCGCTCGCGATTCTGGCCGAAGCCCGTGCCGGGGGTGTCTACGCGCCGTCTGCCGGTGCGGTCACTTACTTCCTCTCGCTGCAGTGCCCGAACGGCGGGTTCACCGGGGACACCAACGCCTGTACCAATGACAGCAGCGCCTCCGCTGACGAGACGGCCTACGCGGCACAGGCGCTGCAGGCACTGGGCGGGCATGGCGCCGAACTGATGAAGGCAACGGACTGGTTGGTCCACAACCGCAATGCGGACGGATACTGGGTAGTGCAAGGGGGTCCGGACGTGGACTCGACCGGCCTTGCCGTCGCAGCCCTGGACGGGGCCGGAATCGACACCTCGTCCTCGCGCGCGTGGTTGGCCTCCGAGCAGGTCACAACCGGTCCGACGATCGGTGCTGGGGCATCTCGTGGTGCGCTGAAGTACCAAGGCGCGTTCAGCGCCTCCTCCTCGGTCAAGGCGACCGCGGACGGCCTGCTCGGCCTGTCCTCAGGTGCCTCGCTGGCGACGCTGACCTCAGCCGGCAGTGCGGCCACCGCGCCGGTGCTCGCCCTGACCGCCCCCGCACCGAAGAGGGCGTCGGTCCAGGCCGGCGGAAAGCAGACCGTGACCGCGTCTGGATTCTCGGCCGGTGAGACGGTGACGGCCGTATTGCACTCGACACCGATCACGCTCGGTACCAGCAAGGCCAGCAGTACAGGTGCGGTGGCGTACACCTTCACCGTGCCTGCGACGCTGGCCACGGGCTCGCACACCGTCGTGCTGACCGGAACAATCTCGGGCCTGAGCGCTACGAGTACGGCCTTCACGGTCACGGCGGCGGCGCCACCGGCCACGACCTCAACCAGCATTACTGCCGCTGTCGCCCAGGGCGAGAACTGCAGCCAACAGGCGCTGGCCTGCACCGGCCGGGACGGTGTGCAGACCTGCGCCGAGGTCGAGTTCGGTGTCGCTCTACTCGGCGTCGGACTGCTGGCGCTG
>JBDTDN010000157.1:0-5030 GCA_039923055.1 Jatrophihabitantaceae bacterium | reverse complement strand
CCGTCCGGGCAGGGGAACGGCGGCAGGCTGGGTGCGATCAGCGTGAGCGCAAAGACAATCTCGCTGCCCAGGCGCGCCGCGTTCGGTACTGCCGAGGGCCAACGGGCGAAACGGTCGGCCATCTCCTGACCTGAGCGCAGGTGCTGCCCGGACCAGGCGGGCAGCCAGCCGTCCAGTTCGTCCAGGCTGCTGCGGGCGCGGACGGCAGCCAGCGCCGTGGCCAGCGGCCGGCGCGCCGGGGCGTGATAGTGCGCGGCGGTGGTGGCGACCAGTGGCAACCGCTGTTCGCCTGCAAGCAGCGCCAGCGCGTCATAGCGTTCGTCGGCGAGCGGATCGAGCTCATGGGTCAGTTCGACGACGACGTTCTCGCGGCCGAATCGGTCGAGAAGTTCGGCCAGCGCACGCCGGGCCGGATCGAGCGCGAACGTCCCGAAACCGCTGGACTCCAACGCCTGCCGGACCGAGCCTTTGCGGCAGCCGGTGAGTACCAGCCAGTTGCCGTCGGCCAGTTCGGCCAGTTCGTCTGCGTCGTAGACCGGGCGGCCCTTCGCGCCGCCGCGCAACTGTCCCTTGCTGATGGCCCGGCAGAGGCCGGCGTAACCGATCGGGTCGCGGGCCAACGCCAGCAGGTGCGTGCCGGGGGGATCGGGTGTGCCGGCCCGCGCCGCGATCGCCATCTCGGTCTGGGTGGTGGGCAGTTCGACGCCCAGCGACAGTTCGGCGCCGAACGCGGTGGCCAGCCCGTACGCCCGTGCCGCCTCGGCGAACCGGACGATGCCGTACATGCCGTCGTGATCGGTGAGGGTCAGCGCCTGTAGGCCGAGGCGGGCAGCTTCTTCGGCAAGCTCTTCGGGCGAGGATGCACCGTCCAGGAAGGAGAACGAGGAGTGTGTGTGCAGTTCCGCGTACGGGACGGCGGCCTGCGCCGACGGTGGGATGGGCTCAGCCTCGTAGGCCGCCCGCTTGCGGGACCACGCCGGTGAATCACCACCGTCGGGTATCTGCCTGCCGGAAACCGGCTCGGTTCCGCCCGGTCGCCCGGACAGCCGACGCTCCAACTCCCGCCACGGTATCGCCGGATTCTGCCATCCCATGGCCCTTAGCATAGAACGCATATTCGATATATAGGTAACTGTGTATTTGACTACTCAAGTTGCGGATATACCCATATCTGTCACGCTCGACGACATGAAATCGCGTCGTGTTCTCGCATCGCTCGCAGCGGCGGGGGTTACCGTCGCAACCCTGATCACGGTGGCACCTGGCCCCGCCGGTGCCAGTTCGCAAAGCTCGGGTCTGCTGACCGGAGTCCAGTCCCTGATCAGTGGGCTCACCTCCTTCGGCTGTATGAACCCGGCCAACCACCTGAGCCCACGCAACCTGTTGCCGGCCTTGATTCCCAGCAGCACCAAGGGATTCACCTGTTTCGGCGAAGCCGTGGCGCACGCGGGTCAACGCGGCCCGGCAGTGAGTTCGACTCCCACGGGTAACGGCCCCACGCAGATCCGGGCGGCGTACGGACTCACGGGTCTGCATGGGAACGGCCGGACCGTCGCGATCATCGATGCGTACGACAACCCGAAGGCCGAGTCGGACCTGGCCACCTATCGCGCCACGTACGGCTTGCCGGCCTGTACGACGGCCAATGGCTGCTTCCACAAGGTGAATCAGGCCGGCCAGGCGGCGCCGCTGCCCGCGACCGACTACGGCTGGGCGCAGGAGATCAGCCTGGACCTGGACGCCGTCTCCTCGACCTGCCCCGACTGCCACATCCTGCTCGTGGAAGCGAACACCCCCGACACTGCGCCGCTGATGACAGCGGTCGACACCGCCGTCCGTCTCGGTGCGGTCGCGGTGTCACAGAGCTACGGCAGCGACGAGGACAAGACGATCCTCGCGGCGGATAAACACCTGTTCCATCCCGGGGTCGCCATCACGGCCTCCAGCGGAGACAACGGGTACGGCGTGCAGTGGCCGGCGTCGTCGCAATATGTGACCGCGGTCGGCGGGACAACGCTGACCAGTACCGCGCGCGGTTGGACGCAGACGGCGTGGGCCGGTTCCGGAAGCGGCTGCTCGAAGTTCGAGCCGAAACCGGCGTGGCAGCACGATACCGGCTGCGCGAAGCGGACGGTTGCCGACGTCGCGGCTGTGGCTGATCCGGCGAGCGGTCTGGCCGTGTATGACACCTACAACAGTTGTGCGGTCGCCTTGCTGTGCGGCACGTTGCTGTCCGTCGGCATGGCGCAGGGCTCGAACGGCTGGATACAGGTTGGCGGTACCTCGCTCGCCGCGCCGATCATCGCGGGCATCTATGCGCTGGCAGGTCGACGGGTCACCTCAGGCTCGTACCCCTACGGTCACACCGGCGCGCTCACTGACGTGACGGTCGGCTCCGATGGCAGTTGTGGCGGCTCATACCTGTGCACCGCCAAACGTGGCTATGACGGACCGACCGGTCTCGGGACTCCACGCGGTACCGGGGCGTTCTAGCTCCGCTTGGCCATAATTGGCAGCGCCGAAGCGTCGAATCTGACGGTTCGGCACTGTTGATGACGCGCTAGGGCTGCGGCGGATGGTCAGCTCAACAGACCCACAACGTGAGCGGCGACCGTGGCGGCGAGTTCAGCGACGGCGTCACGGTCGGTCTTGGACGGCGCCCCGATCACGGTGACCGGCTCACTCACCCGCCGCCAACCCATGCCCTTGGCGATGGACTCGGCGGCACGGACAGCACCAGCGGTGTCGTTGTTGCCATGGACGTAGAGCCCGTATGGCGCACCGGGCTTCGCTATGAGCGTCGGGTAGTAGACGGTGTCGAAGAAGACTTTCAACGCGCCGGACATGTAGCCGATGTTCGCGGGCGTGCCGAGTAGAAATCCGTCAGCGGCAAGCACGTCGGTAGCGTTCGCGGCAAGCGCGGGGACGACGTTGACGGTGACACCCTCCAAGCCGTCGGCGCGGGTGCCGGTGAGCGCGGCTGCCAACAATTCCTGCGTCGCGGGTGAGCTGGTGTGGTGGACGACGAGCAGCACCGGCCGTGCAGATGAGTCCGCAGTCATGCCTGGACGGTACTGGTTTCGGGTCGGACTTCGGGTCGGACTTCGGTCCGCGCTTCGGGTCGCGCTTCGGTGCGGGCGTCCTGCGCTGAGCCCTGATCCGGGATCGGCTACTGGACTTTCGGCTACTGGACTTTCGGCTACTGGACTTTCGGCTACTGGGCTGTTGGCTACTTGAGCCTTCGACTGCTGGACCTTTGACCGCTGGGCTTGCGGGGCTGCCGGCCGGCCGACAGGCAAGCCTGGCGAACCACTATCGCGATCAGCAATAGCAGGGTGACCGACACGGCCCAGCCGAGCGCTTGTCCCAGACTCATGCTCGCCGGACTGTTCGGTGTGCGATGAAAACGCAGGTGGGAGTGGATGGTCAGGGCGAAGCACACCAGATCCGCGACCGTCAGCACTGCGATCGCTCTCCACGCCCTGCGCGACACCGTGCACCTCCGTTCGGTATGCCTGGCAGACAATCGTGCCGCCAGCCACTTGAGGTTATGTGCAGATTCCGCGCCCACCATCCAGCTCTTACCGATCGCATACCGCGACGCGTGACCTGTGCCAGGGCGTCGGCCAGTCGGCCGCCCGTCGAAAGCTGGAGCCGACTCGTTCTGTCCGGACTGCCCGAAAATGTCAGACCCTCCCCGTAGATTCGTTCATGTGGTCGAGGTGCTTGATTTGGCTGATGCTGTCGCGGTTGTCCGCGACGGTGTCGACGCGCTGCTCGGCTTGGATATCAGCCGGTTCCAGCCACAGCAAGTGCTGGATGCGCTGCGGGAGGTGGAGAGGCAGAAGCGCCGGTTCGCTGCGGTGGATCATGTGTTGCTGGCGAACGTCGATGAACGGGGCATGGCCGGCGAGCATTGCCTGCCCTCGGCGGCGGCGCTGGTGCAGCAGTTGCTGCGGGTGAGCTCAAGCGAGGCCAATTCGCGGGTGCTCGGTGCGCGGGAATTAGCTGACCGGCACGATCTGACCGGCGCGCCGTTACCGCCGGTGCTGCCCGCGATCGCGGCGGCACAGCGAATCGGTTCGATCTCGCCGGCGCATGCCGCGGTGATCAGTCGGTTCATGCACGAGCTGCCCGCGACGGTCGATCGTGAGTACGGCGCGGCGTTGGAGGCGTGCCTGGTGCATCATTCTGTCGGGCTGGATCCTGTGCAGGTGGCGCGCGCTGCGAAAAAGTTGCTCGCGAGGTTGAAGTCGGACGGTGAGGAACCTGACGACCGGGAGAATCAGCGTCGTCGTGAGTTCACGTTGAGTAAGAACCCCGATGGCAGCTCGCGGTTGTCCGGGCATCTGACTCCGGCTGGCACCGCTGTCTGCGAGGCCATTCTGGACAGTCTGGCCGCACCCGTTCCCGCCGAGGATGGCGAACGGGATGATCGCGCTCCTGGACAACGACGACATGACGCGATGGTGGACGCTTGGACCCGGCTGCTCAACTCCGGCACGCTGCCCGACTGCGGAGGAACACCGGTCACTGTCGCGGTGACGATCGACGCCGGCGACCTATACGCCGGCACGCGCCGCTTCGGGCCGCGCCGCTCCCGCTGCACTGACTGCTCTGACTGCACCGGTCGCTCTGGCTGCGCTAACTGCACCAGCCGCTCTGGCTGCGCTAACTGCACCGGCGAGCAGCAGTCCAGCGGTGGGTATGGCACGACGAGCCACGGTGATCTGATCGGCATTTCCGAACTGCTGAACCTGGCGGCCGAAGCAGAGATCATCCCGGTCGTGTTGAACGATGCGCGCGGCGTGATGGCGTACGGGCGGACGCGCCGCCTCGCTTCACCGGCCCAACGACGAGCGTTGGCAGCGCGTGATCGCGGATGCAGCTTCCCTGGCTGCGCGAGGCCGCCGGCCTGGTGCTCGGCGCACCACGTGACGGCGTGGATCGACGGCGGCAAAACGGACATCGACAATCTGACCCTTCTCTGCGGATTTCACCACCGTGAGTTCGACCGGCGTGGCTGGCGA
>JBDTDN010000156.1:0-5510 GCA_039923055.1 Jatrophihabitantaceae bacterium | reverse complement strand
CCGCACGCCCGAGGGACGTATCGACCAACGACGCTTCGGTGGCCACACGCGTAACCACGGCGAGGCTGCGGTTCGCCGCTCCTGCTTCGCCGCGGACCGTACCGGCCACATGATCCTGCAGACGCTGTACCAGAACTGCATCAAGCAGGACGTGGAGTTCTTCAACGAGTTCTACGTCCTCGATCTGCTGATGAGCGATTCCCTGGGGGGTGAGCAGAGAGCGGCCGGCGCCGTTGCGTACGAACTTGCCACCGGCGACATCCACGTCTTTGCCGCCAAAGCCGTCATCCTGGCGACCGGCGGGTTCGGCAAGGTCTTCAAGACAACGTCCAACGCGCACACCCTCACCGGCGACGGCATGGGCATCGTCTGGCGCAAGGGGTTGCCGCTGGAAGACATGGAGTTCTTCCAGTTCCACCCGACCGGCCTTGCCGGACTGGGAATTCTGCTGTCCGAGGCGGCGCGTGGCGAAGGTGGCATCCTGCGCAACTGCGAGGGCGAGCGCTTCATGGAGAAGTACGCACCGACGATCAAGGATCTCGCTCCCCGTGACATCGTGGCCAGATCCATTGCCAACGAGGTTCGCGAGGGGCGCGGCGCCGGGCCGGATAAGGACTACGTCTACCTCGACCTGACCCACCTGCCGCGTGAGCAGATCGACGCCAAGCTGCCGGACATCACCGAATTCGCCCGCACCTACCTGGGCGTCGAGCCGTACACCGAACCGGTCCCCGTCTACCCGACCGCGCACTACGCGATGGGCGGCGTCCCGACGAACATCAAGGCTGAGGTGCTGCGCAACAACACCGACGTCGTCCCTGGCCTGTACGCGGCGGGCGAGGTCGCCTGTGTGTCCGTCCACGGCTCGAACCGCCTGGGTACCAACTCGCTGCTGGACATCAACGTCTTCGGACGACGAGCCGGGATCGCCGCTGCCGAATACGCGTCGACGAACTCGCTCGCCGGTCTGCCGCCCGCGCCACAGACGTTGATCGAATCGATGGTCACGACGCTGTTGGACTCGACCGGCACCGAGCGGGTCGCCGACATCCGCGCCGCCATGCAGATCACGATGGACCGTAACGCGCAGGTGTACCGCACCGAGCAATCCCTTGCCCAGGCGCAGGACGACATCGCGGCGCTGAAGGTGCGATATGCGAACGTCTCGATCAGCGACAAGGGCAAGCGATTCAACTCCGACCTGCTGGAGGCGATCGAGCTTGGTTTCCTGCTCGACCTGGCCCAGGTGCTGGTGGTCGGTGCCCGGGCCCGCACCGAGTCGCGCGGTGGACATTTCCGCGAGGACTTCCCGAACCGCAACGACGCCGACTTCATGCGCCACACGATGGCCTACCGCGAGGGCGATACGATCCGACTCGGCTACAAGCCCGTCGTGCAGACCCGCTACCAACCGATGGAGCGTAAGTACTGATGACCTCCGTAGCGCAAAGTCCGGCTGCTCCCGCGATGCCCGCGATCGTGAAGCGAACGGTCACGGTCAAGATCCGCCGGTTCAACCCCGAACTGGATGCCGAACCGCACTGGCAGAGCTTCCAGGTGGAGTCGCTGCCGACCGACCGCGTGCTGAACCTGCTGTTCACGATCAAGGGCTACCACGACGGCACGCTCACGTTCCGGCGCTCGTGTGCCCACGGGGTCTGCGGGTCGGATGCGATGCGGATCAACGGCGTCAACCGACTGGCCTGCAAGGTACTGGTCAAGGACCTGCCCGACGAGATCATGATCGAGCCGATCAAAGGCCTGCCACTGCTGAAAGACCTCGTCGTTGACATGGAACCGTTCTTCAACGCCTACCGGGCGATCAAGCCGTTCCTGATCACGTACGGCAACCAACCCTCGCGCGAGCACATCCAGGGCCAGGCCGAGCGCGACCGGTTCGATGACACGACCAAATGCATCCTCTGCGCCGCGTGCACGTCCGCCTGCCCGGTGTACTGGGCGGACGGCTCCTACTTCGGGCCGGCCGCCATCGTCGGAGCGCACCGGTTCATCTTCGACAGCCGCGACGAGGGCGCCGAGGAACGCTTGGAGATCCTCAACGACCGCGAGGGCGTCTGGCGCTGCCGTACGACGTTCAACTGCACCGAGGCGTGCCCGCGCGGCATCGAGATCACCAAGGCCATCGCCGAGGTCAAGAAAGCGCTGCTCTACCGCCGCGTCTGAGCTGGCGTCTGCGTGCAGCCATAAGGCAGCAGCCATAGGTGCGCCGCCACATCACGATCGGCTAAGGCAACACGCAGTTGATCAGATCGCACTCCGGTTCCAGCCGA
Organism: Jatrophihabitantaceae bacterium; assembly: GCA_039923055.1. Taxonomy (GTDB): domain Bacteria; phylum Actinomycetota; class Actinomycetes; order Mycobacteriales; family Jatrophihabitantaceae; genus DASXYU01. The sequence continues at coordinate 3,219 of JBDTDN010000156.1, read as the reverse complement.
ACACCGAACGCGCGCTCGACGCCATCCCGGACGTGTGCGGCGAACGTCAGCACCTCAGCGGCGCTCGCGTCGCCCCGGTTCGTCACGGCCAGTGTGTGCTTGGAAGACAACCGAACCACACCTCGCCCGACCTCGGCGCCGTACCCACGCCCGAACCCGGAGTGCTCGATCAGCCAGGCGGCCGACAGTTTGGTGCCGGCCGGGTCCGGGTACTGCGGCGCATCGACCGCGGCCGCCGGAACCTGTCTCAGCACCGGGTTGAGAAAGAACGAGCCGACGCTCCACGTGTCGTGGTCGGCCGCGTCCAGCAGCATTCCGCGTCGGCCCCGCAGTGTCAGCACCGCCGTGCGAACGTCGGCCGCCGGCACCTGAGCACCCACCGCGACGCCGAGTTCATCGGCCAGCGCCACATAGCCGACCGGTCGGGAAAGACCCGATCGGGAAAGGGCAAAGGTCACATCAAGCACCACGTACCGCTCGCTGTGCTTGAAGACGCTCTGCCGATGCGGCCCGAAGCCGCAGCGATCCGGAGTCCACGTTTCCACGACCGTCCGCTCCCGGTCATAGACGGTCAGCTCGGCCAAGACGTCCGACATCACTGTGCCGTAGGCGCCGATGTTCTGGATGGGACTTCCCCCCGCGGAGCCGGGGATCCCGGACAACGCCTCCAGTCCGGATAGACCGTTCTCCAGCGACCCGAGGACCGCGGCATCCCACTGCACACCGGCATCCAGCGTCACGTTCGCATCAGGACCGAACCTGACCCCCGAACCGGTCGAGCGGACGACTAGCCCGTCGAATCCGTCATCGCTGACGACGATGTTCGAGCCACCGCCGATCACCAGCACCGGTCGCCCGGCCGCATCTGCCGCGCGGACCGCCCCGACGAGCGCCTCGGAACCGGGGGCGTCGATGAGTTCGCCCACCGGCCCGCCGACCCGCAGCGTGGTCAACTCGGCGAAGGTGATGGGCACGGCTGCCAACCTATCGCGGGCTCTGGTGGGAGCGAGTCAGCGCCCACGTCGCCGCCGCGCCCGCAACAGCCCCGGCACCCACCAGCGTCACACCCAACGCAGCAGGGTTCATCGCGGGCTCGGCCGGGTTCTGTTGCTCAACCGGTTGCTCAGGTTCGCGTTCGTCAGGCGCGGCAACCGCGGCGGCCCGCTCGTGAGTCAACACGGCCATCCATGCGGCGCAGAACAGCATCAGGCGCGCGACCAATTGGATCCAGATCAGCACGGCCACCACTCCGGCGAACGGTCCTGCTGTCGGGCTGCCAGCCGTCTTGGCGATCGTGTACGTCCCGACCACCTTGAGTACCTCGAAACCGACTGCAGCGAACACCGCGCCGCGTAGCCCGATCCGCCGCGGCACGTCGACACCGGGAAGCCGGACCAGCAGCCAGTTGAAGATGATCACGTCACCGACGATCGCCAACAGCAGGCCGAGGACCTGCACCAGCGCGTGCGCACCCCAAACCTCGTCCAGCGAGAGCCAGCGCAGGATCTGATCGGTCAACGCCGTGCCTGCCACGGTGAGCCCCAGCGAAGCGACCAGACCACCGCCCAAGCCTGCCAGCACGAGCAGATTCATCGCCTTGCCGACGAAGAAGTTGCGCTTGACCGCAAGCCGCCCCCACATCGCCTCCACGGCCGCCCGCAGGTTGCCGATCCAGCCCAGACCGGTCAGCAGCACGCCAGCCAGACCGACCAGCCCGACACCGGTGCGTGCCTTGATGGCCGTCTTGATCGACGTGCTGAGCGTCGTCCCCAGGGTTCCAGGCACGTTCGCGGTGATGTGGGTGAACATGCTCTGCTGTGCCACCGGATGCGCGGAAAGCACGAAGCCGGTGATGGCAACACCCAACAGCAGCAGGGGAAACAGCGCAAGGAAGCTGAAATACGTGATGGCTGCGGCGTACTGGTTGCCGTTGTTGGCCTGCATTCGGCCCCACGCCTGGACGATATGACCAACGGAAGGACGCCGATCCTTCAGCGCCGCCCAGCGCTGCCCGGAGGCCCGCTTCACCCGCGAGAACACGTTTGTCACCCGGAAGTCCTACCCATTGCCAGAATCACCCAAGCCCATTTCAACCCGCGGCGGCACCGAGCGCGAACTCGGTGCGCCACTTCCACCGCCGCTGCCCGTCTCGGGAGAAAAGTACGAAGTGGGTGACTGGGAACCGCGCGGTGAAGCCGGCCAGACCGTCGTATGCCTGGTCCAGCCCGGCATCGTCAATCTCCTGGGCGATGGTGACGTGCGGGTGATACGGGAATTCCAGTCCGCGCGCCAACGGACCGGTTCGCACTGCGGCCTCGAGTCGTTCGCAGTCGGCAACACCTCGCGCGACCTGGACGAATACGACCGGCGAGGCGGGCCGGAACGTCCCGGTGCCGGCGAGGTGCATCTCGAACGATCCGGTCGCTCGAGCGGCCACCGTCAAGTGCGCCTCGATCTCGTCCATCGCGCCAGCCGGAACTTGCGTCGGGGGCAACAGCGTCACGTGCGGCCAGATCAAATCGGCGGCAGGATCACCGACCTGCCGGCGCCAGTTCGTCAGGATCGTGGCGTGCGGTTGCGGGATGGCCAGTGCGACCCCGAGCACCAACTGGTCCGTCACTGGTCAGCGACCCGGGCCAGGCGAAACGGACACGGCCGGCAGGAACCCGACCCGGTCGTACACCTGCGCGACGGTTTCGGCCGCGACGGCTCTGGCTCGTGCGGCGCCCACCGCCAGGATCCGATCCAGCTCCGCCGGGTCGGCCAGCAGCTCCCGGGTCCGCGCCGCATAAGGCTCGGTGAAGGCGATGACGGCGTCACCGACCGCGAGCTTCAGGGCACCATATCCCTGGCCGTCGAAGTCAGCGGCCACGTCATCGACGCTACGACCGGACATCGAGGCCAGAATCCGCAGCAGGTTCGACACGCCAGGCTTGGTCGCCGGGTCGAACCTGACCTCGGTCTCGGTGTCCGTCACGGCGCGCTTGAACTTCTTCGCGATCGCCGCCGGAGCATCCAGCAGGTTGATCGTGCCGGCATCGCCGAGTGACTTGCTCATCTTCGCCGTCGGGTCCTGCAGATCCAGGATCTTCGCGGCCTGCTTCGGGATGAACGCATCGGGCACCGTGAACGTCGCGCCGTAACGGGAGTTGAAGCGCTGCGCGAGGTCGCGGGTCAGTTCCAGATGCTGTCGCTGGTCCTCGCCGACCGGGACGGCAT
>JBDTDN010000155.1:0-3458 GCA_039923055.1 Jatrophihabitantaceae bacterium | reverse complement strand
CGCTGCCTGGCTCGCCGTCGGAGCAGGTTGCGGCCGTCATCGAGACGTTCGCAGGGCGGGCCATGAAGTCCAGTCGTCTCGCGTATGCCCTGCTGGCCGAGCCGGTTGACCCGGTGGTGGACGAATTGCGCCTGGAATTCAGGGTCGCTTTCCGCGACGTCATCGCCAGGTTAATCCAGGCCGGTGTCCGGGCGGCCGAACTGCCGCCCCAGCAACCACAGGTGGTCGCGGCCGCGCTGGTCGGGGCTATCGGTGAGGCCTTGGTCGGACCGCTCGCCGCCGGTGCAGGGGAACCCGACGTCGTCCCTACGCTCATCAGCTTCGCCGTACGAGGAATAGGAGCTCGGCCATGACTGCAACACATGAGGTGACCAATCAGGTGCCGCCGCTGATCGGGCGCGATATCGCAACCCATCCGGCGCTGCTGGAAGGGCTGCACCGCGAGGGCGCCGGTTGGGCGGAGGCGGAAGTGCGCTCGCTGGGCCTACTCAGTGCCAGCAATCCGGCGCAGCGGTGGGGGCAACTCGCCAACGACCATCCGCCGGTGTTGCGTACCCATGACCGGTACGGCAATCGCATCGACGAGGTCGAGTACCTGCCTGAATATCACGAACTGATGCGGACGGCCGTCGAGCACGGGCTGCACGGTGCGCCGTGGGCCGACCCACGTACGGGCGCGCACGTAGCGCGTGCAGCGAAGGTGTTGACCTGGGGGACCGCCGACGCAGGCCACCTGTGTCCTATCTCGATGACCTACGCGGTCGTTCCGGCTCTTCGACAGACGCCAGCGCTCGCTGCGCAGTACGAGCCGTTGCTGACCAATCGCGAATACGACTTCGGTCTTCGCGCACCGCTGGGAAAGCGCGGCCTGATCGCAGGCATGTCAATGACCGAGAAGCAGGGCGGCTCGGACGTCCGGGCGAACACCACCCGTGCCATAGGGCAGAGCGATGGCAGCTACCTACTCACCGGGCACAAATGGTTCACGTCCGCGCCAATGTCGGACCTGTTCCTGACCCTCGCGCAGACCGAGGACGGCGTGTCCTGTTTCCTCGTGCCGCGGGTGCTGTCCGACGGCACACGCAACGCGTTCTTCTTGCAGCGGTTGAAGGACAAGCTCGGCAACAAGTCCAACGCATCGGCGGAGGTCGAGTATGACGATGCGGTCGGTTGGCTGGTGGGCGAGCAGGGCCGGGGGGTCCGCACGATCATCGAGATGGTGAATATGACGCGGCTGGACTGTGCGCTCATGGCGGCCGGCGGCATGCGGATCGGGACGGCACACGCGGTGCACCACGCGACGTACCGCAGCGTATTCGGCAAGCGACTGCTCGAACAACCGGCGATGATGAACGTGCTGGCCGATCTCGCCGTCGACTCCGAAGCCGCCACCACAGTCGTGCTGCGGTTAGCCGGCGCCGTGGACCGCGCCGTTCGCGGTGACGCGGCCGAGGCCGCGTTCCGTCGGGTCGCGCTGTCGGTGACGAAGTATTGGCTGTGCAAGCGGCTCTCCACCCACACGGCTGAGGCGTTGGAGTGCCTGGGCGGCAACGGCTATATCGAGGAGTCCGGACTGCCGCGGCTGTACCGGGAGGCGCCGCTGGTCTCGATCTGGGAAGGCTCAGGCAATGTCGCCGCACTGGACACGCTGCGCGCGATGGTCAAGGAGCCAGAGACGATCGAGGCATTCTTCGGTGAGCTCGATCTCGCGGTCGGTTCGGATCCGCGTTATGACGATGCATTGGCCATGCTGCGCAAGGAGTTCTCCGACACCGACGAGCTCCAGTACCGCGCCCGTCACCTCGTGGAGAAGATGGCGATGGTGCTGCAGGGTTCGCTGCTGATTCGACACGGCGACCCAGCCGTCTCCGACGCGTTCAACGCCTCCCGGCTGAGCCGGGACGGGGGGGTGGCGTACGGAACATTGCCGACCGGCATCGATACGGCCAGGATTCTGGACCGCGCGAGGGTGGCGGATTGATGGGGGAGTACCGCACCCTCACGTACGAGGTCACCGGCCGGATCGCACGTATCACGTTCAATCGGCCCGAGCACGGCAACGCCATCACGATGGACACCCCGACCGAGCTCGCCCACGCGGTGGAGCGTGCCGACCTCGATCGGGGTGTACACGTGATGGTTGTCGCCGGACGTGGGAGCGGGTTCTGTGGCGGTTATGACCTGGCGATGTTCGCCGAGCAGCCAATGTCTGCCAACGCGACACCGGACGGCTACGCAGGCACGGTCTTGGATCCATCGGTTCAGGCGGCCAACCACGACCCGGCCGCGACGTGGGATCCGATGATCGACTACGCCATGATGTCCCGCTTCAACAAGGGATTTGCCAGCTTGCTGCACGCGAACAAACCGACCGTCGCCAAGCTGCACGGGTTCTGCATCGCCGGTGGCACCGACATCGCGCTGTTCGCCGACCAGGTGATTGCCGCCGCCGACACCAAGATCGGGTATCCGCCGACGAGGGTGTGGGGCATTCCCGCAGCGGGGATGTGGGCCCATCGACTGGGGGACCAACGCGCCAAACGACTGCTGTTCACCGGCGACACGCTTACCGGTGCCGAGGCAGTCGAGTGGGGCCTGGCGATCGAGGCGCCCGCTGCTGATGATCTGGACGAGCGGACTGAGATCTTGCTCGAGCGGATCGCCCGCATGCCGATCAACCAGTTGATGATGGCCAAGCTGGCGTTGAATGCGGCGCTGCTGGCGCAAGGAGTGCACACCAGTGGGCTGATCAGTACCGTTTTCGACGGGATCGCGCGCCATACGCCAGAGGGCTTCGCGTTCGTCGATCGTGCCGTCGAATCGGGGTTCCGGCAGGCGGTGCGGCACCGGGACGAGCCGTTCGGTGACTACGGACGGACAGTGTTCCGCGGCTGACCCGCTATTGGGAACGGTTCTCATATCTAGTACTGTTTTCGGCATGGCGATCATCTTGGCTCTGGGTGCGATGCTGTCCACGCTCGTCGGCGGCCTGGTCGCCATGCGCGCCAAGGACAAGTTGCATCTGGTGCTCGGCCTCGCGGCCGGCGTGATGCTCGGGGTCGTCGCCTTCGACCTGCTGCCTGAGGCGATGGAGCAGTCGCATCAGGTGGTCTTCGGCGTCCCGGCTGCGATGTTGACCACGATCGGCGGGTTCTTCACGATCCACATCATCGAGCGTTCGCTGGCGATTCATCGGGGGCACGAGGGCGAGTTCGGCGGCCACCATCACGGGATGGAGCGGGTCGGCGTGCTCGCCGGTGTAGGTCTGATCGTGCACAGCTTCCTGGACGGCGTCGGAATCGGAATCGGCTACCAGGCGGGCACGACTGTGGGAGTGACCGTCGCGATCGCCGTGATCGCCCATGACTTCGCGGACGGCTTCAACACGTTCACCATCACCTCGCTGTACGGCAATGCGCGCCGCAAGGCGTTGACACTGCTTGCGTGTGATGCGATCG
>JBDTDN010000154.1:0-3200 GCA_039923055.1 Jatrophihabitantaceae bacterium | reverse complement strand
GCACATCCTCGACGTCATGGCCGAGGCCATCGACGAGCCGGACGAGATGAGCCCGTACGCCCCGCGCGTCACGGTCGTGAAGATCCCGGTCGACAAGATCGGCGCGGTGATCGGCCCGAAGGGGCAGATGATCAACGCGATCCAGGACGAGACCGGCGCGCAGATCACCATCGAGGACGATGGCACGATCTACGTCGGCGCCTCCGACGGTCTGTCCGCCGAGGCGGCAGTGGATCGGATCAACGCGATCGCCAACCCGCAGATGCCCAAGGTCGGCGAGCGGTTCCTGGGCACGGTCGTGAAGACGGCCGCGTTCGGCGCGTTCGTCTCACTGCTGCCCGGCAAGGACGGCCTGATCCACATCAGCAAGCTGGGCCGTGGCAAGCGCGTCGGCAAGGTCGAGGACGTCGTCAACGTCGGCGACAAGATCCAGGTCGAGATAGCCGAAGTCGATCAGCGTGGCAAGATCAGCCTAATTCTGGTGGACGAAACAGCGTCCGACGCGGCTCCGGCGACGGTAGGCGCAGAAGCCTGATCGCAGTACTGATCGCACGACAAAGCACAGGGCGGGCCGGGACGTGAAAGCGTCCCGGCCCGTTCCGCGTCTCGCCTAGGACCACGGGACACAGGGGAGGGGACCGGTGCCGCATCCGATGCGTGAACTTCCTGCTGAGGTCCGTGCGCTGATCGTCGTCGCCTTTATGGTGGCGCTCGGCTACGGCGTGGTCGCTCCGGCCATCCCACTGTTCGCACGCGAGTTCGGCGTCAGTAAGACTGCGGCCGCGGCAGTCATCAGCGCGTTCGCCCTGATGCGACTGGTCACGGCCCCGTTCGTCGGCCGCCTGGTGAACGCACTTGGCGAGCGGTTGATCCTGGCGGCCGGAATCGTTGTTGTCGCGGTCTCCAGCCTACTGGCCGGCTTCTCGCAGACGTATTGGCAACTGTTGGTCCTGCGGGGCATCGGCGGCATCGGCTCGATCATGTTCAGCGTCAGCGCGGCCGGCATTCTCGTGGCCGTGACGCCAAACCATCTGCGCGGGCGCGCGCAGGGCGCGTGGGCCGGTGCCTTCCTGCTCGGCATGATCGCCGGACCCGCTGTGGGCACGGTCGCCGTATGGTCGCTGCGGGCGCCGTTCTTCGTCTACGCCGGGACGCTGATCGTCGCCGGTTCGCTCGGGATGTGGACGCTGCGGCACAGCGAGATCGCCTCGCGTCAAGGTGCCCGCGCCACGCCGTTGTCGCTGCGGACAGCCCTTCGCAACCGCGCCTACCTCGCCGCGTTGGCTGCCTCGTTCGCGGGGGATTGGGCGATCGTCGGTGTGCGCTCGGCGATCGTCCCGCAGTTCGTCACCGATCGTCTGCACCTGGGCTCGGGTTGGGTGTATGTCGCGTTCTTCGTCGTCAGCGTGGTCAGCGGCCTGCTATTGCTACCGTTCGGGCGGATCGCCGACACCCGCGGGCGCAGGCCGGTGATCATCGGTGGATTGCTCGTCGGCGCGCTCGGCTTCCTACTGCTGCCGGCCCTGCCGTTCACGATCGGGCTGTTGATCGCGATGGCGCTGTTGGGTGTTGCCGGCGCAGCCGATTCGGTGGCTCCCGGTGCGGTGATGGGCGACGTGGTCGGCGGCAGGGGAGGGACCGTGGTCGCAGTCTTCCAGATGTCCGGCGACCTCGGTGCGGTCATCGGCCCCGTTGCGGCTGGCTGGATCGCCGACTGGCAGGGATACGGCGCGACATTCGCCGTCGCCGCGCTCGTCTCGGCGCTACCGATACCTGTCGTGTTGGCGGCCCGCGAGACGCTGATCCCGAAGGGTGCCGAGCCCGAGGCGATCCTCGGCGCATAGCCGGCCGCCCTGCCTGCCAAGATGGCGGGGTGCAGATTTCGGCGAAGACTGACTACGCGGTACGTGCCTTGCTCAGCCTTGCCGCCAGCGCGCCGCAACTGGTGAAGGCCGACATGATCGTCCGGGACCAGGGTCTGCCCCGCAAGTTCGTCGAGGCGATCCTCGGCGAGTTGCGACGCGCCGGTCTGGTCCGCAGCCAACGCGGAGCCGACGGCGGCTATGGATTGGCGCGGCCGGCAGGGGAGATCACCATCGGCGCCGTGCTGCGGGCGGTCGACGGCCCGCTCGCCGAAGTGCGTGGGCTGCGCCCGAACGAGACCGTGTACACCGGCGCTGCCGAACACCTACCTGAGGTCTGGGTGGCGGTCCGGGCCAGCCTGCGTCGCGTGCTGGACGAGACGACGCTGACGCAGGTACTGACCGGCAAGCTGCCGGCGCACGTCCGCAAGCTCAACAATGCTCCCGACGCCTGGTTGCCGCGCTGACCCGACGAGCCCGAGCACGCCATAGGATCGGTGGATGACTTCGACTCGGCGCGGACCGGTTGCCCGGGCGACGACCCGACGGTTGAACGCCACCGGCGGCGGCACCATCACCCGGACGGTGCTGCCGGGCGGGCTGCGGATCGTCACCGAGCTCATGCCCGGCGTGCGCAGCGCCAGCGTTGGTGTGTGGGTACCGGTCGGCTCGCGCGATGAGAGTGAGTCCCTCGCCGGCACCAGCCACTTCTTGGAACACCTGCTCTTCAAGGGCACCGGCTCCCGGTCCGCGCTGGACATCGCCAGTGCGATGGATGCCGTCGGCGGAGAGGTGAATGCATTCACCGAGAAGGAACACACCTGTTACTACGCGACGGTCCTGGATCGGGACCTCGCACTGGCCGTCGACATCGTGAGCGACGTCGTGCTGAACGCCACCGTGACCGCGCGCGATGTCGACGTGGAGCGCAGCGTCGTGCTCGAAGAGATCGCGATGCGTGACGATGACCCTTCCGACCTCGTCCACGACGTCTTCGCCTCGGCGCTGCACGGTGATACGCCGATCGGTCGCCCCATCCTCGGCACCGTCGAGTCAATCAGCGGACTGAGTCGGCGACAGATCGCCGGCTACTACCGACGGCGGTACACCCCGGACGCGATGGTCGTCTCGGTGGCCGGCAACGTCGTGCACGCTGACGTAGTCCGGCTCGTGCGGCGCGCTTTCGCAGATCGACTGGACACCGCCGGCCCGCCCGTGCCGGTACGGTCTGCGGCTTCGTCCAGCGTCCGCAGCCATGCTCGGTCGGTGACGGTGGTCGCCGATGACACCGAGCAGGCCAACCTGGTGCTCGGATGCCAGGGCGTCTCCCGGCACGAC
>JBDTDN010000153.1:0-7284 GCA_039923055.1 Jatrophihabitantaceae bacterium | reverse complement strand
CGAGCCGGCGCAGTAATCGCCCAGCGAGACCGGTGAGTGCGCGCCGACGAAGATGCAGCCGGCGTTGCGGACGCGCTCGGCCCACGCCCGCGCGTCGGCGGTGATGATCTCCAGGTGCTCGGCCGCGTAAGCGTCCACTACGGCCAATCCTTGCTCCAGGTCGCGAACCAGAACAATCGCGGACTGCCGTCCGGACAGCGCTGCGCGGACGCGTTCAACGTGTTTGGTGAGCGAGGTCTGCCGCTCGACCTCGACGTCCACCGCATCGGCCAACTCGCCAGAGTCCGTGACCAGGACCGACGCTGCGAGACTGTCGTGCTCGGCCTGGCTGATCAGGTCGGCGGCCACATGCATCGGGTCGGCGGTGGAGTCGGCCAGGATCGCGATCTCGGTCGGGCCGGCCTCGGCGTCGATGCCGACCACGCCACGCACCAATCGCTTCGCTGCCGCAACGTAGACGTTCCCTGGTCCGGTGATGACGTCGACCGGCTCGATACCGATGGACGAATCACCATATGCGGCAAGTGCGATCGCCTGTGCACCACCGACGGCGTACACCTCGTCCACTCCGAGCAACGCGCACGCGGCCAGGATCGTAGGGTGCGGCTGCCCCTCAAAGTCTTTCTGCGCCGGCGAGAACACGGCGATCGACTCGACGCCGGCCACCTGTGCGGGCACGACGTTCATCACGACGCTGGACGGATAGACGGCAAGTCCGCCGGGGACGTACAGCCCGACCCGGCGGACCGGGATCCAGCGTTCGGTGACCGTTCCGCCCGGCACAATCTGGGTATGAACGGTTTCGCGTCGCTGAGCGTCGTGGCCAATGCGGGCCCGACGGATCGACTCGCTCAGCGCGGCGTGGACGGCCGGGTCCAACGCGGCAAGCGCCTGGCTCAGCGCGACCGCCGGCACGCGGGGCTTTGCAACGTCCACCCCGTCAAAGCGCAGCGTGGCCTCGCGAGCCGCGACATAACCGCGCGCGGCAACGCCCGAAACGATCGACGTAACGACATCGACGGCGGCTTGCACATCGACCTCGGCACGAGGCAGCACCGAGCGCAAGTCAGCAGAGGTCGAGGTCGTCAGATCCAGGCGGTGTAGCACCGACCCAGTTTACGGGCCGCGGCATACCCCAATTTCGCCTACCGCACTCGTGATGCGGCGAAGGTCACAATCATCTGCGTTCACGCAATAGTTGCATGGACGCTACTATTGCGTTCGTGCAGAGATCAGCAGAGTCGACCTACGAGGTCCTGGAACAGTTCCTCACCCGGCTGCACTTTCTGGGCGAGGCCGAAGCGATCGATACCCTCGTCGACACTGACCTGTCTTTCTCGCAGGTGCGGATGATCTGCGTGCTCGCTATCCACGACAGCGCGATCGCGATCAACGAACTGGCGCAGCACTTGCGCATGTCGGTCGCCGCGACCGGACGCGCGGTCGAACAACTGGCCGGTCTGGGCTTGGTCGAACGGCGTGAGGATCCCCACGATCGCCGTATCCGCCGGGTCTCGCTGTCACCAACCGGTCGCACGCTAATGGAGAAACACTTCGACGCGTGGCGTGGCAGTTTGCGAGCATTTGTTCAGCGACTGCCCGTCGAGGACCGAGAGCGGCTACACCAAAGCCTGGTCCCCATCCTCGCCGGAAGCACCCTGCACGCAGCTACCTGCGAGTTGGTCAAGCCTGCATCAGAGTTACCACCACCAGCCAAGGAGACCCTTTCGTGAGCACCACCTCCGCCGTGTCCGCCGATTCAAAGTTGGACAGTGCGGTGCTGAAGGTCGCCGGTGTCGTTGTCCTGGGCGCCATCATGTCGATCCTCGACATCACTGTCGTCAGCGTCGCGCTACCAACGTTCCAGAGCGTGTTCCACACGAGCTACGCGAACGTCGCTTGGACGATGACCGGATACACCCTTGCGCTAGCCACCGTGATCCCGCTGACCGGATGGGCGGCGGACCGGTTCGGGACCAAACGCCTGTACATGACGGCATTGGTGCTGTTCGTGCTCGGCTCTGTGCTCTGCAGCACCGCCTGGAACATCGGGTCGCTGATCAGCTTCCGGGTGCTGCAAGGCCTCGGCGGCGGCATGTTGATGCCACTGGGAATGACGATCATGGCCCGCGCTGCAGGACCACAGCGGATCGGGCGGGTCATGGCCGTACTCGGCGTACCGATGCTGCTGGGTCCGATCGCCGGCCCGATCCTCGGTGGTTGGTTGATCGGCATCGCGAGCTGGCATTGGATCTTCCTGATCAACGTGCCGATCGGTATCGGCGCGCTGATCTACTCCTGGCTCGTTCTGCCAAAGGACGCCCCGAGCCCGTCGGAATCGTTCGACTTTCTCGGCATGCTGCTGCTCTCCCCCGGACTTGCTCTGCTGTTGTTCGGCGTCTCCTCGATCCCGGCCGAGGGCACTGTCGCAGCGGCGCGGGTGCTGATACCCGGGATCATCGGCCTGCTGCTCGTGATCGGGTTCGTATTCCACGCCTTCGGTCCTGAGCACCCGTTGATCGATTTGCGACTGTTCAAGGACCGTCAGCTCACCCTCTCGGTCATCTGCATGTTCTTGTTCAGCATCGCGTTCTTCGGAGCCGGACTGCTCATCCCCAGCTACTTCCTGCAGGTCCGACTCGAGAGCACCCTGCACGCCGGGTTGCTCATGGCGCCGCAAGGCATCGGGGCAATGCTCACGATGCCGATCGCAGGATTGCTGGCCGACAAGATCGGCGTCGGCAAGATCGTCATCCCCGGTCTGGCCGTGATCTCGGTCGGTATGGCGATGCTGACCCAGGTCGGTCCGCACACGTCCTACACCATGATCCTCGGAGCGCTGTTCATCATGGGCCTGGGCATGGGAGCGACGATGATGCCGCTGTTCACGGCGGCGCTGCAGACACTGACCGGTCCGACGATCGCCCGCGGTTCGACGCTGATGAACATCATGCAGCAGATCGCAAGCTCGGTCGGCGCAGCAGTGATGTCGGTCGTGTTGACGAACCAGGAGCGCGGTTCGGCCGATGCAATTAAGTTCTTGGACCCGAAACAAGCCGGTTCGCTGCTGCCGGCTCAACTCACGCGGGCCATCTCGGACATCGCACACGGGTTCGCCAGCACATTCACGCTCGCGTTGGTTCTGATTGTCTTGACGATCGTTCCGGCGATCTTCCTACTCAAACGAAACGCTGCCCCGACCACGCCGGAGCGCGATGCCGATGCCGTCGCGGGCGTGCTCATGCATTGACGGCGTCTGACCGATATTTCGGTTATGCCAGTACCGTGGCTGGTGTGGATGACATCATCCCGCTGTTCCCGCTGAGCCACGTGCTCGTACCGGGAATGGCGCTGCCGTTACACGTTTTCGAACCGCGCTATCGGCAACTACTCGTCGATGTCAGCGGTGGACCGAGGCCAGCCTCGTTCGGCGTGGTCCGTCTCACCAAGGGCGCCGAGGTGGGCACCAACTGTGTCAACGCCGAACCGGAGTTCGCATCGATCGGCACGATCGCGGAGGTGCTCGAGGTGCAGCCCTACGACGACGGCGCCTCGGACCTTTTCACGGTGGGCAGCCGACGGTTCAAGATCATGGAACTCGTCGAGGGCAAGCCGTACCTGCAAGGACGGGTCGAGTATCTCGACGAGCACGACGGTAAGCTGCCGGACGGATTGGCCGGCGCGGTACTGCGACTGAACGACGAGCACGCGCGACGCGTACAGGAATTGACCGGGCGCATACTCGATGAGCGCCCACCCCGAGAGCCGAACCGGTTGTCCTATCACCTCACGACCCAGTTGCCGCTGACTCCGACCGACCGTCAGTCGCTGCTCGAGGAGCCGAACGCCGCCACACGGCTAATGCTCCTAGCCGTGCTCCTGAGGCGGGAACTGGCTCTGCTGCGGGCTACCAACACCATCGCCATCTCCCCCGACATACTGCAGTTGTACGTCCGACCGAACTGACCCGCTGAGCTGATGACGTACTTGGTCGCGTATCGGGTCCGGCCTACCGAGATCATCGGCTGCGGCGAAGGCGACGCATATCGCGTACACCAGCACGGCCGCAGCCGCCTGTAGGAAATACAACCCATGCATCCGGACCGACAAGCCCAGATGGTCGATGCAGCGCGCCGTTCCGTCGCCGCATGGATAGTAATGACCGCCCGCGCGAACCAGGCCGCCGATCCACCCGGCCAGCAGCGCCGCTGCCAGACCACCGACCGCCAGAGCCAGCACCGCACCAGGGCCACGCGCGACGCGCCCGAACCAGACCACCAGCGCCGCAAGTACGCCGCACCCCAGCATGAGTACGGCAAACCGGCCGTCAGTGGCTGCGAATGTCTCTGTCTCGCCGGGCTGCACCAGCCCGGGGCCGAGAACGTAACCGGCCGGGCCGTTAGGACTCCACCACTGCCAGATAAATCCGAATGTGATACCTAGGACCGACAGCGCGAGGACGATCGTCACCAGGCTCCGCGCTTCGCGATTCACCAGCTCATCCTAAGGTTCGGTGGGTGCCGCGCGGCCGACCGCAGTCAGGAGCAGCAGGTGCAATTCGTCCAGCCGCGCCTTCGGGACCGCGTTCTGCACCTGAAACTCCCTTAGCCGCTTGAGGGTAAGCGCCCTACGTTCGCGGCCGGCGAACCGCAGCGCCAGCAGTGGCAGCGTCCAGGTCCGGCCGGGCAGCCCGATCCGACGAAGTTCGGCCAGCACGTCCGATCGGGTGTCCGCCACGATCGCGCGCATCCGTTGCTCGATCGGCGTGTATGCGCCGGCAGCGGTCAACCGGCGCAGCACCGCCAGTAGAATTGCCCGCATCCCTAGCATGAGCAGGGCGATGATCGCGACCAGGATGGCCCAGCCGATCCAGCCCAGCCACCAGAACAGGCCCGCTACCGTGAGGATGACCACCGCAGTGATCATCAGACTCGTGCTGATCGACTCGCCGATCGCGCGCCCGACGAGGTAACGCGCCAGCGCCCACTGGCTCAGCGGCGAGCCCTGCCGAAACTCCCCGACGTCCGCAGCCGAACCGACGTCGAACCCGTCCGCGCCGCCGTCGGGCTTGTGCAGTTCGATGCGATACGGCTCAATCTCGTCCGACGGGTCCACGCTCTCGACGCTACCGGCAGGCCATTGTGTGGAATCAGGCGGAGACGGCGGCAGGGCCGAGTAGCGCCTTGAGGTCACCCATCAGGGCCGCGGACGGCGTGACCCGGTACCCGTCGCCCAGGCGCAGCAGATGTTCGCGGGAGCCGTTCACCAGGCGCAGATGCACCTCGGTCGTTCCCGGATGAGTCGACAGGACATCACGCAACCGGTCGACCATCGGTTGTGTGCAGCGGGCCGGGGCCATCTTGACCACGACCGGTCCCCGCGGGCCCTCGGTGGTGTCCAGCAGCGTCAGCTCCGCACCGATGATCTTGACGGTGTCCTCACGCGCGTCAGTGTGCCCAGTGATCGCGACGATCGCATCTTCGGCGATCGTCAGCGCGACATCGGCATACGTGCTCGGGAAGAACATCACCTCGATCGAGCCTTCGAGATCTTCCAGGACAACTTGCGCCCAGGGTGCGCCCGCCTTGGTCACGCGACGGTTCACCGAGGACAGGATGCCCGCGAGCGTCACCTTCTGCCGCTCGCCCGTGGCCTCGGACTGGACGGCTGCGACCGTCATATCCGCCGCTGCGGCCAGGATGTGTTCCAGCCCGAACAGCGGATGGTCCGACACGTACAGCCCGAGCATTTCGCGCTCGAACTGCAGTAGGACCTTCTTGTCCCACTCCCCCTCGGGCACCCGGATGGCGAACACGTCCTCTGCCGAGGACCTCGCCGCATCCGTCTCGCCCATCGAGCCGAACAGGTCGAACTGCCCGATGGCTTCGGCACGTTTGGTGTCCAGCACTGCATCGACACCGGACTCGTAGACGTTCATCAGTCCGCGGCGGGCGTGCCCAAGTGAGTCGAACGCGCCGCCCTTGATCAGCGCCTCGATGGTGCGCTTGTTGCAGACCACGGCGTTGACCTTGCGCAGGAAATCACCAAAGTCCGCGAATGGCTCCTGCGCCGCCCGTGTGGCGACGACTGAGCTCACAACATTCGCGCCGACGTTGCGGATCGCGGTCAACCCGAAGCGGATGTCCGCGCCGGTCGGGGTGAAGTCGGCGTCGGAGTCGTTCACGCACGGAGGCAGCACCTTAATGCCCATCCGCCGGCACTCGGCGAGGTAGATCGCCATCTTGTCCTTGTCGTCCTTGACGGACGTGAGCAACGCGGCCATGAACTCGGCCGGATAGTTCGCCTTGAGGTAGCCGGTCCAGTACGAGACGACGGCATACCCGGCACCGTGGCTCTTGTTGAAGCCGTAATCACAGAACGGCAGCAGAACGTCCCACAGTGCCTTGACCGCCGCCGCGGAAAACTTACGCTCAAGCATTCCGGCCGAGAAGCTGGCGTACTGCTCCTCCAGTTCCTTCTTCTTCTTCTTGCCCATCGCCCGGCGTAGCAGGTCGGCACTGGCCAGGGAGTAGCCGGCAACCTGCCGGGCGATCGCCATGACCTGCTCCTGATAGACGACCAGGCCCCATGTCTCGCCGAGCACCTCGCGCAACGGCTCGTCCAACTCGGGATGGATCGGGACGACCGGCTTGCGACCGTTCTTTCGGTCGGCGTAGTCGTTGTGCGCGTTGGTACCCATCGGCCCTGGTCGGTACAGCGCGATCACCGCCGTGATGTCGTCGAAGCTGTCCGGCCGCAGCGAGCGCAGCAGGGCGCGCATCGGCCCACCGTCGAGTTGGAAGACCCCGAGCGTGTCGCCTCGGGCTAGCAACTGGTAGGTGGCGGGGTCGTCGAAGGCCAAATCCTCGATGACGACGTCCTGGCCACGGTTGAGCTTGATGTTGCGCAGCGTGTCGTCTATGACGGTGAGGTTGCGCAGACCGAGGAAGTCCATCTTGAGCAGGCCGAGCGCCTCGCAGGTCGGGTAGTCGAACTGCGTGATGATCGCGCCGTCCTGCTCGCGCTTCATGATCGGGATCGTGTCGGTGAGCGGGACGCTGGACATGATCACCGCGCAGGCGTGCACACCCCACTGCCGCTTGAGCCCTTCCAGCCCCTTGGCCGTCTCGAAGACGCGGTTGACTTCGGGGTCGGTCTCACACAGGGCGCGGAACTCGCCGCCCTCCTTGTACCGCTCGTGGGTGGTGTCGAAGATCTTGTTGAGCGGGACGTCCTTGGCCATCACCGCGGGCGGCATCGCCTTGGTGATCCGATCGCCCATCG
>JBDTDN010000152.1:0-6013 GCA_039923055.1 Jatrophihabitantaceae bacterium | reverse complement strand
TCACGAGCACCTGATCGTTCGGGTGCTTCTCCACGATGGAGCGGATCACCGGCAGTTTCGTCCGCGCGGTGGCGGCCAGCTTGTAACGGTCCTCGGGCTCGGCCGTGGCGTAGGCCATCCGCTCGGCATCTGTCAGGGTCACCCGGACCTCGGTGCAATCGGCGGGGGCGATCCAGCCCTGGTTCTCGATGTCCTTCCACGGCGCGTCGTAGCGCTTGGGCCCGATGAGGGAGAAGACGTCGCCCTCGCGGCCGTCCTCGCGGATCAGCGTGGCGGTCAGACCGAGCCGGCGGCGGGACTGCAGATCGGCGGTGAGCCGGAAGATCGGAGCCGGCAGCAGGTGCACCTCGTCGTAGATGATCAGTCCCCAGTCACGGGAGTCGAACAGCTCGAGGTGGCGGTACTCGCCCTTCCGACGGGTCGTCATCACCTGGTACGTGGCGATGGTGACCGGACGGATCTCCTTGCGCTCACCGCTGTACTCGCCGATCTCCTCCTCGGTCAGCGTGGTGCGCGCGATCAGTTCCCGCTTCCACTGCCGGCCGGCGACGGTGTTCGTCACCAGGATGAGCGTGGTGGCCTTGGCCTGCGCCATTGCAGCCGCGCCGACGATCGTCTTGCCTGCGCCACAAGGCAGCACGACGACACCGGAGCCGCCGGCCCAGAACATGTCGACGGCTTGCTGCTGGTAGTCGCGCATGTCCCAGCCGTCCTGGACCAAGTCGATCTGGTGCGCCTCGCCGTCGACGTACCCCGCGAGGTCCTCTGCCGGCCACCCCACCTTCAGCAATGCCTGCTTGAGCCGGCCGCGCTCGGACGGGTGGACCAGGACGATGTCGTCCTCGACGCGCTCGCCCAGCATCGGCGCGATCTTCTTCTGCCGCAGGATCTCTTCCAGGACGGCGCGGTCCAGGCTGATCAGCGCCAGGCCGTGGGTCGGGTGCTTGACCAACTGCAGGCGGCCGTACCTGTCCATTGTGTCGGCGACGTCTACGAGCAGCGCGTGCGGCACGGCGTACCTGCTGAACCGGACCAGGGCATCGACGACCTGCTCGGCGTCATGACCTGCGGCGCGCGCGTTCCAGAGCCCGAGCGGGGTGAGCCGGTAGGTATGGACGTGCTCGGGGGAGCGTTCCAGTTCGGCGAACGGCGCGATGGCCGCGCGCGCTTCGGCCGACTGTGGGTGGTCGACCTCCAAGAGCAGTGTCTTGTCGGACTGGACGATCAACGGGCCATCGGTCAACGCGCGCTCCCTGGGCTTTGGCGGACTAACCAGTATCGCAAACATCGGTGACAACGGCGCTGTTCCATCGCCTGATCCGGGTTACGGTCGGGATATGGCTCTTGCCCGCTTCAAGAAGATCTGTTTGGACGCCGCAGACCCCGACGTGCTCGGCCGGTTCTGGGCCGGCGCGCTCGAACTGACCTGGGTGTCCGACGGCGGTGAGGGTGGTGTGTACGGCGCCGACCGCCAACCGGTGCTGTGGATCAATCGTGTACCGCAACCGAAGGCCGTCAAGCATCGCGTGCACCTGGACATCTATGCCGCCGCAGTGACCGACCTGCAAGCGTTGGGCGCATCGGTACTTGTCCGCGAGGGGGACGATCGCCGTTGGACGGTCATGGCCGATCCCGAGGGCGGTGAGTTCTGCGCGTTCCTGCGCGAGGTCCCGGCGACGCCGAGACTGCATGGACTGGTCGTCGACTGTGCCGATCCCGCCGCGCAGGCCCGGTTCTGGGTGGACGTGTTGGGTGGCGCGGTCGTGGATCATCTGCAGGGTTACTCGACGGCAATGGACGTACCGGGGATGGGCTTCACCTTCGACTTCGTCCCGGTTCCCGAGCTGAAGGAGGGTGCGAACCGAATCCACCTCGACGTGGCGGCGCCGGTGCTGCAGCCGATCCTCGATGCCGGCGCGCGCGTACTCCGCGAGCCCGATGACGAGATCGAGTGGCATGTGCTCGCCGATCCGGAGGGCAACGAGTTCTGCGTCTTCGA
Source organism: Jatrophihabitantaceae bacterium (assembly GCA_039923055.1). Lineage (GTDB taxonomy): Bacteria > Actinomycetota > Actinomycetes > Mycobacteriales > Jatrophihabitantaceae > DASXYU01. The sequence continues at coordinate 4,014 of JBDTDN010000152.1, read as the reverse complement.
CCGGGCAGACGCGCTGGCCGGCTGACGCTGACGGGCTGTCAGGCCGGGTCGACGCTGTCGTCGTCCAACTCGGGATCGTCCTCGATCAGGGTGACGGCGGTGATCCGATGCAGTGGGAACGTCGCCAGCCGCTGGGTCTCCGCCTCATGCCCGCGGACGAATCCGCCGGCCATCGAGATCGGCAGGATGGTGTGTCGGGTTGCGGTGCCATCGGCTTCAGCGCAGCCGAGTAGGACCCGTCGTCCTTCGCGGATCGCCCTACGGATCAAGCCCATCGTCGCGGCAGAGGTCACGCCCGGTAGCTGCTGTACGAGCGGTGGGACGCGCCGGGTGAGCACGGTCAGTGCGTCGCCGGACCGGATGCGGCGGACTGTTTCGAATCGACTGCCACCGCTGTCACCGGCACGCGCACTGAACGAACGGTTCGGTGGGCGGGACGGGGCACGCGGTGCCTGCTGGAGCAACGAGACGACCTCGCCGTCGGCGGACTCGGCAGCGGGTGCGTATCCGGATCCGCGCAGGCCGTCCAACAGTTGACCGACGGAGACGGAGCAGATGGCGACCGTGGGGGCGATCCGTCGCAGTTGCAGCGCGGTGAGCGACTTGTCGACCAGTACCCGGGCCAGCAGCGCTTCGTCGTCGCAGCGCAGGTAGGCCGCGGCAACCCCGGTGCGCAGCGAGCCATGCCGTTTTGCGGTGTCGGTGATCAGATAGCTCAACGCCTGCGGGACGGGCGTCCGCGACCGATCGGTGATGAACGCGCTCAGCTCGGCGGCAATCCGGCCGGCGTCCAATGCGCGTCGCACCGAGGCCTCGGTGATCCGGTAGACGCTGGCACCGCCACTGGATTCCAGATCGGCGACCAGGGCAAGTTCGCGCGCCAGTTCCCGGGTGGGGGGTCCCGGCACGACAACGGTCAGATCGGGCTGGACGAGGAACTCCTCAACCGGCGCCGGCATCGCATCGGTGAGCACCTGCTCGGCCACGGCATGCGATCCACCGCGCAGCGTGCGGACATAGCCGGTGAGTCCACCTGCTGCAGTGACGCCCAGGATGTCGGCCTCGGCCAGGATGGCCGCGGCTAACGGCAACTGTCCTGGGGCCCGTCGCGGGCTGAGCCACGCCATTCGGGTCAGCACGCTCACCGGATCGACCGGACTCGCCCCAGGCGGTAGCTCGCTGAGCAGATCCAGCACCCTGGTCCGCAATGCGGGAATGGTGCCGCGCTCGGCGTCCGGGCTGAGGGCCGTGATCATGCGGTCACGTTCGCCGCGTTGGGTGACCAGACTGGGCTGGCGACTCATCGCCATCCAGGCCTCGGCGAGCGGCACCCATCGGGCGGCCGGTGCGAGTGCGCGCCAGTCGTCGAACTGTTCGGTCGGCAGGTACACCGGCTCGATTCCGGTCGTGGAGTTGATCAGCCCGGCCGCGACAGCAACCTCGGCCAGCAGCGCGGCGGTCGGCTCGTCCACGTCGAGCGCGCGGCCGGTTCGGCGCAGGTCGCGCACGCCCAGGCCGCCGGCACGGAGCAAGGCGGGCGGATGATCGCTCCACTCCTGGCCCAGTGTGTCGATCAACCGCAGGGTCTCGAGCACGGCGGTGCTGCCGAGGCGATCGAGTTCGGCGGCCTCGTGTTCGACGATCTTGATGTCCGGTGGCCGCGGGCTGACGGCTCCGATGGGCGTCGTCCGCAGCGCCAGCCCGATCTCGCGCGGCAGTTCGACCCGCTGTGCGTCGATCGGGACGAGCAGTCCCCGCGCGATCAGCCGGTGCGGTGCGTCGTCGTCGGCCGTCGGCACTTGGGCGTTGCGCACGCTCCCGATCGGCGGCCCGGCCGCCAGCCGCTCGAGCACGTCGCGTTCGTCGGGCGGTGTGGCGTCGAGGTGTTCGCGCAATTTCGTCGGATTGGCAAAGTCGGTGGCAGCCAGCACGCTGATCGCGCTGCCTCGCAGCAGCACCGCCGCCGGACGGCCGAGACCGGCCGGATACATACCGAGCGACTCCCGCACGCCGGAGACCAGATGGACGGCCGGGGGGCGACCCCACACCAACGCCAGAGCGAGCAGTTCGTCAACCGCGTCGGCAATGGTGTCGGTATCGATCGTGCCCAGCAGTTCGGCGGCCTGATCGACGTTCGCGCGGGAGTTGACGTCGCTGACGAGCAGGAGCGCCTCCAGGACCGCGAGATGCAAGCCGTGCAGGGCGTCGACGGCACGTTGGACGGAGGTGCGGACGCTGATCCGGCTGGCCAGTCCGGGCAGATCTGCCGGTGCCGGCAGGCCCAGGTCCGGACGGCGTCGCAGCAGCTCGGCGAGTTGTGCGTCGTCACGGTCGCGCAGCCATTGCGTCAGGTTCGCCGGCTCTTGCACGTCCTCGGTCCCTGTCGGTGGTGCGCTCACGGTGGTCGTCGGATCAGCGCCCGTCGGCCAGGTTGGGGCGGTCGGCCGGTCCGGGATGGGTATAACGCAGCTGATCCACCGGCAGCGGCAAGTCCAGATCGGGACCGAACGGACTCATCGCGCCCGCCTTGTCTGCGGCGAGCTCGTTCACGTGGAAGTCGGTGGTGATCAATTCGGCCGTGCGGACCTGCGGCGTCTTGCCCGACATAGGTGCCCTCTCGCTCGTCGTAAACGCAGAACTTCTATTCTGCCACGTCATGGTTGGCGGTGCTGTGGAGCTCTCGGACGGCGGCTCGCTGTTGCTCGCGCCCGATTCGTAGGCCGGACCACCCGGCGACCGCGAAGCCGATCGGTACCAGGAGACAGGCCAAGTTCAGCCACAACGGGGTGTTGTGGTCGCCCGCGAAGAACGGCGTGATGTCGGCGATGACGAACGCCAGGCCGAGGACGAACAGCACGATGCCGATCAGGACGCCCCGCGGTCGCGGCTGGCTGGCGCGTTCGGACTGCGGCTGCCCTGGCATAGCACCAGTATCCCGTGTGTCGGGTATGTCCTTTCGCACCATATGGATGCGCCGTTTGCGCCGTTGGACCAGTAGCCTGTACCTGAAGGCACCGCGGGCGTGCGGTGCCTCGATGCATCTGGCCCTAGAGCGTGATCTGTGGTCCGGTCCGCAACCCGACAGTGCCCGACTAGCGACGACCCAGGGAGTACCCGGTGCCTACCGGCAAGGTGAAGTTCTTCAGTGCCGAAAAGGGTTTCGGCTTCTTGTCCTACGACGAATCCGCCAGCGGCGAAGACGTCTTCGTCCATCGCGATGCGTTGCCGGAGGGTGTCACCGAACTCAAGCCGGGTCAGCGGGTGGAGTTCGGCGTCGTCTCCGGGCGCAAGGGCAACCAGGCGATGCAGGTCCGCCTGCTCGATCCGGTGCCGTCGGTTGCCCAAGCGGTCGCCCATGCGGCCCGCCGGCCGGCCGAGGAAATGGCACCGTTGGTCGAGGACCTGATCAAGGTCCTGGACGTTCTGTCGAACTCGCTGCGGCGTGGCCGCTATCCCGAGCGCGCCGAGTCCCGCAAGATCGCAGGCCTACTGCGCGGCTTCGCCGACAATCTCGACGCCTGAGCGTTAAGGCGGCGCTGCACGTCCTGACTGCCTGACGGCGCGACCAAATACGCTGTTCGTGGGCGGGTCCGCTACCTCAGGGCAGGGCAGGACGGCGTCAGACCGGCGGCGTAGGCGCGCTCGAGCAGGGCGCGGACGGCGGCGTATCCCTGTTCGCCCAACTCGCGGGTGAATTCGTTGACATACAGCGCGATGTGCTGCTGCTGGACGTCCGGGGACATCTCGTCCGCGTGCTTGGCGATGTACGCCTCGGACGCGGACGGGTGCGCCCAGGCGTACTCCACGGATGCCCGCGCGGCAGCGGCCAGAGCGACGGCATCAAGCCCACGACGGGCCAGGATCGCACCAAGTGGGATGGGCAGTTGGGTGTCGGCCTCCCACCACTCACCGAGGTCGATTAACGAAGTCAAACCGTAGTCGTAGTAGGTGAAGCGGGCCTCGTGGATGACCAACCCGGCGTCGTACTTCCCGTCGCGGACGGCAGGCATGATC
>JBDTDN010000151.1:0-17109 GCA_039923055.1 Jatrophihabitantaceae bacterium | reverse complement strand
ATAGCTCGATCAATACCCCCTGGCTCACCCCCTGGTGTCGGCCAGGGGGTCTCGCACGCGGGTGCCTTCTGGGAACAGGGTGAGCAGTCCGCCGGCCTGAAAAATCTGCCGGGCTGAACAGGACGCTGAGTCAGATGACAGCGACATCGACAGTGAGTTCGCGCCGCAGCCCAAACGCCGACTCGGCAAAGACACGGCGCGGCTGTCCGCCGCGTTCCGGGCATGTCTGACATTCCTCTGACACTGACGTGATCTGCCCGAGCCCTTTTCGGAATAGGGTCCAAACGTGCAGTCCGACTCGCAGAGCCGTGGCCTGATCCTCGTTGTGGAGGACGAGGCCGCGATCGCGGACGTCATCCGGCTCAACCTCGCCAAATCCGGTTACGGGGTCCACGTCGAACGGACAGGTGATGGTGCGCTGGCCGCCGTGCGCTCCCACCGTCCGGTTGCGATCGTGCTCGATATCGGGCTGCCGGGCATGGACGGGATCGAGGTTTGCCGACGGTTGCGGATGGAGCAGGACTGGACGCCGATCCTGTTCGTCACCGCTCGCGACGACGAGGTCGATCGCATTGTCGGCCTGGAACTCGGTGCGGATGACTACCTCACCAAGCCCTTCTCGCCACGTGAACTCGTCGCTCGGGTCGCGAGCGTGCTGCGCCGAACACGAGGACCGATCGGTGCCGCGCCCACCTTGCAGGTCGGCGAGTTGACCCTGGACCCTGTGCAACGCCGTACGTTTGTCCAGGGACGGGAAATCGGGCTGACGGCGACTGAGTTCGACCTGCTCGCATTCCTGATGCGTGCCCCCGATCGGGTCTTCAGTCGGGAGCAGTTGCTCAGCGAGATCTGGGGCTACGCATCAATCGGCGGCACGCGCACGGTGGACGTGCACATCGCGCAGGTGCGGGCGAAGCTGGCTGGGATGAGTCCGATCCGGACCGTCCGAGGGGTTGGCTACTCGGTGACGAGCGGGGCGCGACCAGATGAGTGAGACGCAGCGACGCCGCCGGACGCTCGCAAGTCGTATTGCGTTGCTCTGTATCGGTGTTGCGATCATTACCGGCTTGCTGGCTGGGGTTCTGGCCGTATCGTTGATCCGGACCGCAGACAGCACCAGGTCACGGCACACCCTGTCCCAACTGGCCGACGCGGCCCAAGCCAGCGCCGATCGCAACGTCTTCACCGAGGGTGCGCAGGCACCGGTACGCCGACTTTTGCAGGCCTTCGCGGTCCGATACGCCGTGATAACGCCAGACGGCGCGGCCGCCGACGAAACTGCGCCCAGCCGTCTGCTCGTTCGACAGGCCTTGACGCCGGCCGAACTTTCGGCGCTACAGGCAGGTCGGTCGGTGTCCACCACTCGGACTGTCGTCGGCCGGCAGGCCTACGTGGAAGCGAGGCCGATCGCAGGCGGCGGTGCGGTGTTGCTCGTGCAAGGTCGCGGCGATGCCGGCGCGGCTGGAGCGCAGGCGATTCGTAGAGTCCTACTCGCGTTGGGCATATCGGTCCTCATCGCCGCATTGCTCGGCCTCTTGGTGGCCCGACGCGTCTCACGACCGCTACGCCGTACGGCCGAGGCCGCGCACGCACTCGCCGCTGGATCGCGCGAGGTCGCTGTGGTGCCGGTCGGTCCGAGTGAGGTCGCCAGTGTCGCCGAGGCGGTGAACACGATCGCGGCCGCGCTGTCGCACAGTGAGGCGCGTCAACGTGAGTTCCTCATCTCTGTTTCGCACGAACTGCGCACGCCGCTGACGGCGATCACCGGGTACGCCGAATCGATTGCTGACGGCGTGATTCCGCCCGACCAGAGCGCGGCAGCGGGTGCGGTGATGCTGGGCGAAGCGCATCGGCTGGAGCGGTTGGTCGGGGATCTGCTCGATCTGGCCAGACTGGATTCGGTCGACTTCCGGATCGAACTGGCCGACGTCGACCTGGTTGCCCTCGGGGTGGCGGCTGCTCAGGTGTGGGCTGCGCGCTGCCACGACGTGGGCGTCCGGTTCATCCACAGTGCACCCGGTTATCCAGTGGTTGCGCGCACTGATGGCGGCCGGGTTCGGCAGATCGTCGACGGCCTGCTGGAGAACGCGTTACGCGTGACACCGCCCGACGCGACGATCGTCCTGGAAATCCGGAACGATCCGGACGGTTCGCACGTAATGGAGGTTCGTGACGGCGGTCCGGGACTGACCGATGACGATCTGAGCGTGGCCTTCGATCGAGCCGCGTTGTACCAGCGATATCGCGGGGTACGTCGCGTCGGAACGGGTTTGGGGCTGGCGATCGTGCATGGTTTGACCGTTCGCCTGGGAGGCCGCGTCGAGGCCGGTCACGCACCCGAGGCAGGTGCCCGGTTCACCGTGCACCTGCCCTGAGCAGGTCGCGTCAATGCCCGGCGTCGACGACCAACGTCGCGGTCGCGGTGCCACTACCGGTACCCAGAACCAGCACATTGTCGCCAGTCTGCACCCCAGCGATCGTCCCAGGGGTCCCCTTGCCATTGGCGCGGATGCGGACCTTGGTCGACGCTGTGACGGCGTACGTCTCGGACGTCGTGTCCGCTGCCGTGACCTTGATCGAGGTCGCTGACACTGCAGCGACGGTTCCCCGGATCAGGTCGTGCGTGATGAACGTACCCGCCTTGCCCTTGGTAACGAACTGGCCGTGCAGAGTGTGTTTGGCGAGCCGGTCCAGCCGGGAATGGGCCGCGCTTTTGCTCGACGAGGCAGGTGTAGTGGGTGCGGTCGATGTGTCCCCGGACAGTGCGACCGCGGCGGTCCCGGTCCCGGCGATGATGGCGGCGGTAACTCCAGCGACGGCAATCTTGCCAATCATGGTTGGTCTCCTCTACTGGATCGGATTCCTTCATGATTCGCGGGATAGGTGTAGCTCAGGTCAACGAATTGTCAGGATCGTGTTCGGGTACCGGTCGCCGCCGGGGCTCAGCGGCCGGTGAGCAGTAGCTTCGCGACGGTTGAGTCGGTCAGCGTCCCGTCGTCGTACCCACCGTGGCCGTTCAACGAGTTCATGATCGCGAGCGTGTACCGCTGGGCCGCCCCGGCGAAGCCGACCGAGTTCAGGACCCAGCCGCTGGCTTCCTGGCTCCACCCGTCCTTGTTCCCAGGTTGTAACGCCGGACCGGCCGCCCAGATACCCCACTGCTGGTCCGCGGCAACGTGTTGCAACTGGTCAATGATGTAGCCACGCTCGGTGACGGGCAGGTTCGTGAGCACGTACTGGATGAGGCGGTCGAGATCGGCGGGTGTGCACTCCTGGAAGCCCCAGTAGGGGAAGAAGTTCGTGTAGCCGCGTTGCGGCGTCAACGCCGTCAGGCCGTACTTCGGAAAGCTGTTGTTGTACGCGAGGTGATCTGCGCCCGCGTACCGGAACCAGAGTGCGTCGGCGGCCTCGTCGTCGGAGGAGTTCAACATTTGCTGAATCTGGGTTCGGTCTTGTGCGGTGAGGGCTAGCCGGCCCTCTCGTTGCCGCGTGTACAGATCGACGACCATCGCAAGCTTGATAGTCGACGCCGTCCAGACCATCGTCTGGGCGTAGTCGTTGCTCCAGATCGCACCGGACTCACGGTCGCGCAGGACGATGCCGACCGTGCCGGGCCTGGTCTGGATGTACGCCTGCACCTTGACGATCCGCGCTTGCATATCGCAGTCGAACTTGGCGATCGGCATGGCGCAGGCCGGTGTGGGCGTGGTTAGTCGGCTCGGAGTGCTCACCGGCGGCGTCGTGATGGACAACGTGGACGAGAGGGTTGGCGTACCAGATACCCCTTCGTGGCTCGCGGCGACCGTCGGAGCGCCGGTCGCACAGGCAGTACACAGACCGGCAACCAGTGCAGTCGCAAGCAGGGTGGACAGCGGGCGCCGCCAAGGAACAACCGAGATGCGCACCGAGCGATGATGACACGTCGTACTGCCCGGCCTGTCAGCCGTGCAGGAACATGGTCGACAATCGGGCAAGACTACCCGTACTGCGAAGGGATTGACATGAAAGCGGTGACCTGCGCGGACACCAAGCTTGAGGTTGTCGAAGTGCCGTCGCCACGGCCGGCCCGCGGCCAGGTACTGCTCGATGTCCTGCGCTGCGGCATCTGTGGCTCGGACCTGCATGCGCGCTACAACTGCAACGAGCTGGCGGACATCACGAGCGAGATCGGCTACGACGGGATCTTCCGGTCTACGCAGTCGGTTGTTCTCGGCCACGAGTTCTGCGGCGAGGTTCTCGAGCACGGCCCTCGTTCGCGCAAGCTACACCGCGTCGGGTCCCGCGTCGTAGCATTTCCTTTGCTACGTAAGGGCAAAGACATCCACACGACGGGGTTGTCGGTCTCGGCACCGGGTGGTTATGCCGAGCAGATCCTCACGGAGGAATCGCTGACGTTCGCGGTCCCGAACGGGTTGTCCACCGAACTGGCCACGCTCACCGAACCGATGGCGGTCGGCCTGCATGCGGTTCGTCGTAGCGAGATCGGCAAGGGTCAGGTGGCGATCGTCGTCGGCTGCGGACCGGTTGGGCTTGCCGTCGTCTGCATGCTCAAGGCCAATGGTGTGCGTACGGTCGTCGCCAGCGACTTCTCCGCAGGCCGACGCGCGCTGGCGGCCGCATGTGGTGCCGATGTTGTCGTCGATCCGGCGGTCGATTCGCCGTTCGAGGCGGCCGATGGGCATGGACATCTGCGTGCCGCGCCTGAGGTGTTCGAGCTGGCGGTGGGCACGATGGAGAAGCTGCGGCGAATCCCGCTGGACGCGTGGTGGCGCGCGTACCGCGTCGCGGAGGCCGTGGGGGTGGCGACACCCAAACATCCAGTGATCTTCGAGTGCGTCGGAGTGCCCGGCATGATCGATCAACTCGTGACGGGCGCGCCGCTGTTCTCCCGCGTCGTGGTGGTCGGCGTCTGCATGGCGCCTGACCGAGTACGCCCGGCGATGGCGATCAACAAAGAGATCGATCTGCGGTTCGTGCTCGGTTACACCCCGCTGGAGTTCCGGGACTCGCTGCACCTGCTTGCCGAAGGGAAGGTGAACGCGGCACCGGTCGTCACCGGAGTGGTCGGGTTGGCGGGCGTGGAGAACGCGTTCACCGCGCTCGCAGACCCGGAACTGCATGCCAAGATCCTCATCGACCCGAAGAGCGCCGCGACTGAACCGGTACGGATCGTCGCGACCACGTGAGCGATAGGGACCGGTCGAGCGCCAAGTCCATGTCGTACCCCATTGCGCAAGTATGAACGCGCGAGCGGACACCGGTTTGAAATCTTCCGGATCTGGCAGTGACTCGGTGGCGCGCGCCCATCCAATCAGGTAACGGGTGCGAGATCGGTGCAGGGCTGAGGCCCAAGGTGGCTGGGCCGGGTGGAGTCGGCGTCGCGGTCGTGGATGCTCAGGGCGATCAGTGCGGCGAGCGCGGCGAGACCGGCAGCGACCAGGAACGCCACGTGATACGCCGTGAGGTTCGGGGCGGTCGCGCTGCCGACGTGGTGGGTGATGCCGACGGCGGTGATGACCGACGTCAGCATCGCTACGCCAACGGCGCCGCCGAGTTGGCGTAGCGCGTTGAAGGTCGTGGAGGCTCGGCCGGTATCGGCCTGCGAGATCCGGGCGAAGGCGGCTGCCTGCGTCGGTACGAAGTTGTGGGCCATCGCGAAGCCCAAGGCGAACATCAGTGCCCGCATCGTCCACAACTGACCACGGTTGTCGATGAGTGCCATTGCCGCCATGACGATGGCAACGGTGCCTAGTCCGATTGCGATGAGCCGACGAGGCCCGAAGCGGGGGTACAGAATTCGGCTGGCGACCTGAGCACCGGCCATTACGCCAAGTGCCTCGGGGAACGTGGAAAGGCCGCTCTGCAGTGCGCTGAGACCGAGTCCGTCCTGAAAGAAGAGGGCTACGAGGTACAGCAACCCGAGAAAGCCCGCGGTGGAGACGAATATGCCGGTCGTGGTCGTTCGGAACAGCCGATCGCTGAACAGGCGCAAGTTGAGCAGCGGTTCGGCGGTGCGAAGTTGGGTGAAGATCAGCAGCCCGATCAAGGCTGTACCGATCACGATCGTGGTCAGGATCGTGCCGTCGTCCCAGCCTTTCTGTGGTCCTTCGCTGACGCCGTACATGAGCGCGGCGAAGCCGACGCCGGACAAGATGAAGCCAAACAGGTCGAAGCGTCCGGTTGCGGGCAGTTCGACGTCCTGCAGGAACATCAGGCCGAACACGAGCGCGAACACTCCGATGGGTAGATTGACGAAGAAGACCCACCGCCACGACAAGCTGTCTACGAGCACGCCACCGAGCACGGGACCGATCGCCGGCGCCAGAGCCGTCGGAATCACCAGAATGCTGGAGGCCCGCACGCGTTCGGCTGGGGGAAATACACGGACCAACATGGCCATTCCGACGGGTGTGAGCATGCCACCGCCGACTCCCTGGAGAACTCGGAAGCCGACGAGTTCGGCGAGGCTCTGGGCGAAGCCGCACAGTACCGATGCCAGGGTGAAGATGACGATGGCTGTCAGCAGGATGCGTTTGCCGCCGAACCGGTCGCCCAGCCAGCCGCTTGCCGGGATGACGACCGCCAAGCTCACGAGGTATCCGACGGCCACTGCGGCAACCCCGGTGGCCCCGACGTGCAGGTCGCGACCGAGTTGAGGCAATGCGACGTTGACGATCGTGATGTCCATGATCGACATGAACATCGCCATGACGAACACGATGCCGACGGCGACCTTCTGGTTGCTGAGTCGAGCCTTCAACAGTCCAACCCCGCGTGCCACTTCCTCATGCTTTCAGATGCGTCCGAATCGGTTTTCGCCTGGCCGGTCGCAGTCAGAGACCGGCGCCACCGCGGGAGTCGTACGCTTTGCGGCTGGAACACACTGAGGCGAGCGCGCACGGGCTGCGCCGGCCGTCGTCGGCCATCCGCACGACGACCTGTTCGCGGGGAACGTCGTGCCCAACGACCGTGCCGTCGCCGTCCGGAGTCTGAACCTGCTCGCCGAGTGCCGGTGCCTTCTCGGCAAAGTCTTGGTAGAGCGGGTGTTCGTACTTCAGGCAACACATCAACTTGCCGCATGCGCCAGAGATACGCAGCGGGTTCAGTGGCAGATCCTGATCCTTGGCCATCCGCACCGACACCGGTTCGAAGTCGACCAGGAACGTCGAGCAACACAGCTCACGACCGCACGACCCGATCCCGCCGGTCAGCCGCGCTTGGTCGCGCGCGGACAGTTGCCGCAGTTCGACGCGGCAGTTCAACGTTGCAGACAGGTCGCGGACGAGCGCCCGGAAATCGATCCGGTGTGGGGCGCTGAAATAGACGGTGGTCTCGTTGGTTGCGCTTACGTAGTCGACGCCGCTGAGCTTCATCGGCAGCGCGTGCTCACGGATCAGGCGCTTGGTGGCGACCCTTGCGGCGGCCCGCTTACGGTGGCTGAGCTCTCCGGCCGCGATGTCGCTCTGGCTAGCCATCCCGGCGAGCTTCGGCATCCCACCGACGTCCTCGCTCACCCACTGCGGCGCCCACATGACTTCGGCGACCTCGTTGCCGGCATCGGTCGGGTACAGCACACGGTCGCCGACCTCTGGCGTGAGTGTCCCGGGGTCGGCGTAGTACAGCCGTCCCTGCCGCTGGAACACCACGGCGCACACCATTGCCACGTCCGCCACCCTAGTCCGGTGGCAACATCAGGGCAGCCGCAGCGCCGCCATCAGGGCCTCGATTGCGATGCGGGGCTTGACGTTCAGGTCCAGAGCCTCGCGGCAGCTCAGCACGGCGTCGATGCGCTGCAGCACCCCGGCGGGGGGAACGCGCACCGCCACCCCACGCACCTCGTCGTCGAAGTCGGGGTGTGCCGGATCGACCTCGGCGCAGCTCTGCACGAGCAGCACGTCCCGGTAGAAAGCGGCGAGATCGATCAGGGCGCGGTCGAGGGCATCACGCTGCACGCGGGTCTTACGACGCTTCTGTCGCTTGGTCAGATCGTTCATGATGCCGACGGTCCCGCGCGTGGCGCTCGCCGTCCCCTTGCCCGTCCCGCCACCACCGAGGGCGATCTGTAGTTCGTCAGTCTCCTTGTCGTCCAGGTCGGCGGCCATCGCTGCGGCTTCTGCCTCGGCCGACCCGATCAGGTGATCGGCCGCGACCATGCACGCCCGCAACGAGGTGAGTGATCCCGGGATGGCCAGGACGGCGGCACGGTGCTCACGCGCGACGGCATCGCTCGCCAGCCGACGGGAACGGCCGATGTGGCCCTGACCCGCGGCGGCGGCCCACGCAGCGGACTCGGTGTCCAGCCCGTCGGCGGCGAGCACAGCGGCCACCGCCGCAGCGGGCGGCGTACGGAGCGTCAACTGCCGACACCGCGATCGGATCGTCACCGAAATGTCGTCGTCGTGGGTGGACGGTGCGCACAGCATGAAGATCGTCCGCTCCGGGGGTTCCTCGACGAACTTCAGCAGCGTGTTCGACGCGCGCTCCCCGAGGCGGTCTGCATCCTCGACGATGATCACTGACCAGCGACCCATCACCGGCTTGGACACCGATCGCTTGACCATTTCGCGCATGTCCTCCACGCCGATCGACAGGCCTTCGGTGCTGACGATCTTGACGTCCGGGTGGTTGCCGGACAGGACCGTGCGACAGGCCGTGCACTCACCGCAGCCGGGTTGTTCCAAACGCGAGCACTGCAGTGCGGCGGCGAACGCTCGAGCTGCTACCGATCGGCCCGAACCGGCGGGTCCGGTGAACAGCCATGCGTGGGTCAGCAGGCCCGCGGCCACCTGCTCGCCTCGCGCAATCGCCGCAGCGGCGTCGGCGGCCGCACGCAGCGCCGCAACTGTCTCGTCCTGACCGACCAGCCGGTCCCAGACCGAGCTCACGAGCCTGTCACCAGCGGCGGTAGCAGGGCATCGACGGCTACCCGCACCAAGTCAGCGACGTCCTGCGCGCTCGCCGCTGCGTCGAGGACCAGGTACCGCCGGGGGTCTGACTCGGACAACACACGGAACGCCGCGCGCACACGTTCGTGAAACTCGATGGACTCCCGCTCCAGCTTGTCATCGGTGCCTCGCTCATGCGCCCTGGCCAGGCCCTGGACCGCAGGAATGTCCAGCAACACCGTCAGGTCCGGATAGAGCCCGCTCGTCGCCCAGCGGGAAATCTTGCGAACCTCGTCGACGACCAATCCGCGCCCGACGCCCTGATACGCCAGGGAAGAATCGACGAACCGATCGGTCAGCACGATCCCACCGGACTCCAACGCCGGGCGGACGACCGTCTCGACATGATGGGCGCGATCGGCCGCGAACAGCAGCACCTCGGCCCGCGACGTGAGCGGCCGACTGTCGTGCAGCACCAGCGCGCGGATCTCGCTGCCGACCTCCGTCGCTCCAGGTTCGTGCGTGAGAACCACCGATCGCCCCTGCGCCCGCAGATGCTCTGCCAGCAAGGCGATCTGCGTCGATTTGCCCGAGCCCTCGCCGCCCTCGAACGCGATGAACACGCCACCACTCTGGATCCGTCGGCTGCGCGCCTTCGTGCCGCGAAGTGAGGACTTGAAATCGGCCCAGACGGCAACCTGTTCGCGATCGTCCATCCGGCGGTAGGCCAGTACGCCGGCCAACAATGCGAGCAGCCCGCCGGCAATTAGTACGAAACGTGTGCCGTCGACGACGTACTCCCCGCCACCGACATGGAAGGTTTTGCGGCCGACCTGTGCCACTGCGAACGGCACTGATGCCAAGGCGAGGATGAGCACGACGCGAATCAACGACTGCAGCAGCGCAAAGACCCGCCCGCGCATCTCATCGTCGACCTCGGTGCCCAGCAGGGTCATGCCGGCCAGGTAGGCGACGCCGGCGCTGAAACCGACGCCCAGGACGAAGACCATCGCGAGCAGGACGTACGGCATCACCGCCGTCAGGATCAGGCAGAGCGCGGCGAAGACGATCGCGAGCCCGAACAGCCGCCGTCGGGACAGTTCACGTGCGATCCGGGGCCCGAAGGCCATACCCGAACCCAGCCCCACGAAGACGCAACCGAACAACACGCCGTAGGCCGCGTTACCACCGCCGAGGCTCGTCACAAAGATCTTGCCCGCGCCGATGACCGCCCCGCCAGCGGCGAACGCACCGACCAGTCCGACAATCAGCCCGCCGACCAGCCGCGACGAACGGGCAAAGGAAATCCCTTCGCGCATCAGCCGGAACAGGCCGTCCTCATCGGCCACCCGTCCGGTCCGGTGGCCGCTGATCTCGGGGATGAACAGCACAATCAGCGCGCCCGCCAGGAACGTCCCCGCGTTGAAGTAGAGCGCGAGGTTGACAGGCTGGGCCTCAAAGAAGTCCAAGTGCTTGGCCAGGGCGGTCGTGATCAGTGACAGGCTGGAGAACAGCCCGGCGCCGAGCACTGGCGTGATGCCGTACGTGGTGATCAGGCTGAGTTGGTTGGCCGCCTCGATCTGGTCGCGTCGCACGAGATTCGGCACCGACGCGTCTTTGGCCGGCATCCAGAACAGGCTGACGCACTCGATCAGGAAGCTGGCGATCAGCAACCACGCCAGTGTCTTGTCGTTGGACACGACCAGGTGCGCCAGCGGAATGCTCAGGAACAGTACGAAGCGCACTGCGTCGGAGATGACCATGGTGTGGCGGCGATCGAAGCGGTCGGCGAACGCTCCGGCGAGCGGGCCGAGCAGGATCGCTGGCAGCAACTTGACCACGAGCACGCCACCGAGTGCATAGTTCTGCGCTTGATAGCCGTGCGCCAATGCGGTGGCCATCGCCGTCGTGGCCAGCAGGCCGAGCCAGTCGCCGAGGCTAGACAGCGCCGTCGTATACCAAAGCCGGCGAAAGGCCCGTACCTGCATGACGCCGCGGATGACCGCCATCGACGAGGCGCTCGCCTGTGCTTGCGTGGATGCTGACGCCGAGGTCGACGTGCCGGCAGCCTCGTTGGCGCTGATGTGCTCCCCCTCGGGTGCGGCTCGTCTGGCTCGGGCCAGTCGCGTGAATCCGATCAGCCTAGCCAGTAGCCCGGACCGGGGCATGCGGACCGGCGCTTGGAATCTGGGGAGTCGCTCAGCTCGGCTCGGCCGCGATCAGCAGTGCGCGTAGCGCTGCCGCCAACTCACCGCGCTCAGTGCTGACCAGCGTCGCCAGCAGTTCTCGTTCACCGGACAGCAGCGCCGAGAATGCTGCGTCAACCCGCTCGCGGCCGGCGCCGGTCAGGCGCACACGAACCAGCCGGCCGTCGCTTGGGTCTTGGTGGCGGGAGACGAGGTCACGAGCGCTGAGCCGGTCGACCCGGCTGGTCATCGTCCCAGACGTGACGTGGGTGAGCGCGGCTAGTTCACCGGCGGTGAGTTCGAATGGAGCGCCGCTACGGCGAAGGACGCTGAGCACGTCGAACTCGTGCGCCTGCAGGCCGTGCTCGACGAACGCGCTGGAGCGGCGCTCGTCCAGCACGGCGGCCAAGCGGGCGACGCGGGAGAGCACTTGCAGCGGCTCGACATCAAGGTCTGGGCGCTCCCGACGCCAGGCCTCGACGATCGCGTCCACCTCGTCGATCATCTGTCCATCCTGCCATATCTCTTGACCTCAAGATATGTGCTTTGACGCAAGGCGTATCCGGCGTTCGTGGCAAACGACTCCGCCGCCCTGCTTGAACCACCCAGAGCGGCGAAACACGAGTGCATCTCGGCTGACAAGCAGATCCCCGGCGCGCACCGATTCCACACGCACGACGCCTTCGGCAACCGGCTGGAGTACCAGCAGGCCTGAGTGGCGCGGACTACTTCTTGGCGGCAGCGGCCTTCTTCTTGGCGGGCGCCTTCTTGGCTGCGGCCTTCTTCGCAGGAGCCTTCTTGGCGGGCCGCTTCGCCGCCTTCTTCACCGGCCCGCGTGCGCGGCGGTCGGCCAACAGTTCCGAGGCCCGCGCGTCGGTGATCGAGTCGACGTCATCGCCCTTGCGCAGCGAGGCATTCGTCTCACCGTCGGTGACGTACGGCCCGAACCGCCCGTCCTTGACAACCATCGGCTTCTCGGAAACCGAGTCCACGCCGAGCTCGCGTAGCGGTGGCGCGGCCGCGGCCTGCCGCCCCCGTAGCTTGGGCTGCGCGAACAACGCCACGGACTCCTCGAGCGTGACCGTGAACAGTTGCTCCTCGCTGGCCAGTGAGCGCGAGTCGGTGCCCTTCTTGACATACGGCCCGTACCGCCCGTTCTGCGCGGTCACCTCGACACCCTCGATCTCGCCCAACGTGCGCGGCAGTGTCAGCAACTGCTCGGCATCGGCCAACGTCAGTGTGTCCAACGACATCGTCTTGAACAGTGACGCCGTCTTCTCTCCGTCGGTGACGTACGGCCCATAGCGACCGGTCTTCGCGGTGATCTCGCGGCCGTCCTCGGTGCCGCCGAGTTCGCGGTCACCGGACAGGGCTGACAGCAACTCCTCGACCTTTGCCGGCGTGAGTTCGTCCGGTGCAAGATCGTCTGGCACCGACGCCCGGTCGGCAGCCTCGGTGGAATCCCCGCGCTGCAGATACGGCCCGTACCGGCCGACCCGGACCATCACGCCGGTGTCGCCGAGCGGGATCGAGTTCACTCCGCGCGCGTCGATCTGTTCGAGCCGGTCGGCGATCAGCGCCTTCAGCCCGCCCTGCTCGGAAATCCGCTGCGGATTGTCAGCCACCGAAACCCCGTCGGACCCGAAGTAGAAGCGTCGTAGCCACTCGATGCGCGAACGGGTGCCACCGGCAATCTCGTCCAGGTCGTTCTCGACGGACGCGGTGAAGCCATAGTCGACCAGGCGAGCGAAGTGCAACTCCAACAGGCCGATGACGGCAAACGCGGTCCACGTCGGGACCAGAGCCTGGCCCTTCTTCCAGACGTAGCCGCGGTCCTGGATCGTCTGCATGATGGAGGCGTAGGTGGACGGCCGGCCGACCCCGAGCTCCACCATTTCCTTGACCAGTGACGGCTCGGTGTAGCGCGACGGTGGCGAGGTGGAGTGGTCGTCCGCCTCGAACCCTCGGGGGGTCAGGTCGTCGCCGCGAGCCAGTTGCGGTAGCCGCTTCTCGGCGTCATCCTTCTCGGCCTGTGTCTCGTCGGTGTCCTCGACATACGCGCGCAGGAATCCCGGGAACGTGATCGTGCGCCCGCTGGCGGTAAACACGACGGCCTCACCGCCCACCGAAGTGCCGCCGATACGAATGGACATCGTGGTGCCGACGGCATCGGACATCTGTGATGCCAGCGTGCGCTGCCAGATCAGTTCGTACAGCCGGAACTCATCGCTCGACAACTGGGCCGCGACCTCGCCGGGCGTGCGGAATGAATCGCCGGCCGGCCGGATCGCCTCGTGCGCCTCCTGCGCGTTCTTAACCTTGCGGGTGTAGACGCGCGGCTCGGCAGGCACGTACGCGTCGCCGTAGAGTTCGCGGGCCTGTGACCGGGCCGCCGACAGCGCCGTCGCCGACAAGTTCGTGGAGTCTGTACGCATATAGGTGATGAAACCGTTCTCGTACAGCTTCTGCGCGACCCGCATGACGACCTGCGAAGACCAGCGGAACTTTCGACCGGCTTCCTGCTGCAGCGTCGAAGTCATGAACGGCGCGTACGGACGGCGGCGGTACGGCTTCTCCTCGACGCCCTGTACAGCGAACTGGCAGCCCACTAGCCGAGCAGCCAGTCCACGCGCGCCCGCCTCGTCCAGGTGCAGGACGTTCGCCGGGGCCAGGCCGGTCGCTGCGTCGAAGTCTCGACCGGAAGCCAGCCGCATGTCGTCGACGCTGGCGAGGGTCGCGGTGAACGTCGCGGGATCGCCCGGCTTGGGGCTGGACGGCGCAAACGTGCCCGCGACGTCCCAGTATTGGGCAATATGGAACGCCATCCGGGCCCGCTCGCGCTCCACCACGATCCGGGTGGCCACCGACTGCACGCGGCCCGCGGACAGTTTCGGCAGCACCTTCTTCCAGAGCACCGGACTGACCTCGTAGCCGTACAACCGGTCCAGGATCCGGCGGGTCTCCTGCGCGTCGACCAGGTGCTCGTCGATCTCGCGCGGGTTGGCCACGGCCTCGGCGATCGCGGTCGGCGTGATCTCGTGGAAGACCATGCGCCGCACCGGGATCTTCGGATTCAGCGTCTGCACCAGGTGCCAGGCGATCGCCTCGCCCTCACGGTCCTCATCTGTGGCGAGGTAGAGCTCGTCGGCATCCTTGATCAAGGCCTTGAGCTTGCTGACCTGCTGCTTGCGGTCCGGGCTGATGACGTATAGCGGCTCAAACTCGCTATCGGTGTTGACACCCAGCCGGGCCCACGACTCACCCTTGTGACTAGCGGGGACATCGGCAGCGTTGCGGGGCAGGTCGCGGATGTGGCCGATGGATGCCTCGACGACGTACCCCGCGCCGAGGTAGCCGCCGATCGTCTTCGCCTTGGCCGGCGACTCGACGATTACCAGCTTGCTGCCCGCCTTCTGCGCGGCCTTCGACCCGCTCGCCACATCGACTCCTACTCATCACTTCGGCGGCGCTCCCAAATGGAGTGCTGCCGTGGCGGACGGTACATGACCACCGCAAGTGGCCTGCTCAGTGCACCGCGGGCCAGTCGCCGGCGCCACCGTCGGGAGGCACTCCGAGCAGTTCGTGCAGCCGCCGCAATCGCTTGACCGAGGTGACCCGCCAGCCCGGCCCGCCGCGGGAGGAGATCGAGATCGCGGCGACGCCCAGCCTGGACAATTGCGCCCCACCGGCCAGGTGCACCGAGTCGTCTGGTTCGGCGGTCGCGAGCAGGTACCCGACGTCGTCGCGTCGCCCGGCGGCGATCGTCCAGAGGCGTAGGGCACCTGCCGTCAGGACAAATTCGGTAGGCGGCCCCTGATTCGCACCGCGCGTCCAGCGTTGCGCCTCTGGTACCAGATCCGTCGCGAACGCGGTGCGCACCCCGAAACCGCCTTCGGCCGGGACGATCGGATCGGTCGCACCGACGCCGCGCCGCGCGAACTCCTCCGCCAGCGCATCGGCTCGCCACCGGTCGGCGACGACGACCGACAGCCGGGCGGTATCGCCGGCGCGGACCCACTGCCCGCCCGCGAGCAGGATGCCGTCCAGGTCGGCGAGGGACGGCTCGGCCACTGCCGCACCGAACAGCGAGAACTGCGTCATGACCATCCCTTCGGTCCGCTTCGAGAATAAAGATGGGCGGCCCCGACACTGGTTACCCAGCGCCGGAACCGCCCGAGAGTAGTAACCGATCAGGCCGCGGCCTTCGCGGTGTCCGACTCGGTCGCCGGCGCGTCACCCATCGACACGCGACGGCGCTTGGAGACGATCACCGCCGCAGCGATGATCGCAAGCGCAACGACGCCGGCGAGGATCCGCAGACCGGTCGAGGCGCTGTCGCCCACGGTTAGCTTGACGACGGCGGGAGCCACCAGAACGGCGACCAGGTTCATGACCTTGATCAGCGGGTTGATGGACGGCCCGGCAGTGTCCTTGAACGGGTCGCCGACGGTGTCACCGATGACGGTAGCGGCGTGGGCGTCAGTGCCCTTGCCCCCGTGCACGCCGTCCTCGACCATCTTCTTGGCGTTGTCCCACGCGCCCCCGGAGTTGGCCAGGAAGATCGCCATCAGCACTCCGGCGCCGATCGCTCCGGCTAGGTAGCCGGCCAGCGGGCCGACACCGAGCAGGAAGCCGACAGACACCGGCGCGAAGATCGCCAGCAGACCCGGAGTAGCAAGCTCACGCAGCGAGTCCTTCGTGCAGATGTCCACGACCGCCGCGTAGTCCGGCTTCTCGGAGAAGTCCATGATGCCGGGGTGGTTGCGGAACTGCGCGCGGACCTCGTACACGACCCGGCCGGCTGCCCGGCCGACCGCGCTGATTGCCAGACCGCTGAACAGGAACACCACCGACGCGCCGATGATCACGCCGAACAGGTTGTTCGGCTGCGACAGGTCCAGACTGAACGACAGTTGGGTGAGGTTACCGGCGTGACTCATAGCCGCGTCGGCACCACCCTTCAGGCCTGCAAGCGCGTCCTCGATCGCCTTGTTGAACGAGCCGAACAGCGCCGTCGCGGCCAGCACTGCCGTCGCGATTGCGATGCCCTTGGTGATCGCCTTGGTGGTGTTGCCGACGGCGTCCAGGTCAGTGAGGACCCGAGCACCCTTCTCGTCGATGTCACCGCTCATCTCGGCGATGCCCTGGGCGTTGTCGCTGACCGGACCGAAGGTGTCCATCGCGACGATGACTCCGGCGGTAGTCAGCAGGCCACAGCCAGCCAGCGCCACGGCATACAGCGCGACGAACGTGCTGCCGCCACCGAGCAGGAAGGCACCGAACAGCGCGGCGCCGATCAGCAGTGCGGAGTAGACCGCCGACTCCAGGCCCAGCGAGATACCTGCCAGGATGACGGTTGCAGCGCCGGTCAGCGAAGTGTCCGCAACGTCCTTGACCGGGCGGCGGGAGGTGTCGGTGAAGTAGCCAGTGATCTGCTGGATCAGAACGGCCAGCACGATACCGATCAGGACGGCCACGAAGGCGATAACGGCCGGATTGCCAGTAGCGTCTTGGACGTGGCCGGGCAGCTTGTTGAAGTTGCTCGGCAGGAAGGTGAACGCGGCGACCGCGACGAGTATCAGCGAGACCGTCGCAGTGATGAAGAAGCCGCGGTTGATCGGAACAAGACCATTGCGGTCGCTGACCCGTAGCTTCGTCGTGAGGATGCCGACGACCGAACTGATGATGCCGACCGCGCCGATGAGCAGCGGCAGCAGCAAGCCCTTGGCGCCGAACGCAGTCTGACCGAGGATCAACGCAGCGACAAGCGTCACGGCGTAGGACTCGAACAGGTCCGCGGCCATACCGGCACAGTCACCGACGTTGTCACCGACGTTGTCGGCGATCGTCGCGGCGTTGCGCGGGTCGTCTTCGGGAATGCCCGCCTCGACCTTGCCGACCAGGTCGGCGCCGACGTCAGCGGCCTTGGTGAAAATGCCGCCACCGACACGCATGAACATCGCGAGCAGGGCACCACCGAAGCCGAAGCCTTCCAGCACTGTCGGGGCGTTGCCGTTGTAGGCCAGCAGCACGACAGA
>JBDTDN010000150.1:0-6169 GCA_039923055.1 Jatrophihabitantaceae bacterium | reverse complement strand
ATCAATCGACGCAGACCCGCAACCTGACCAGCTGGCCCGCCACTACGCGTTTGCTCGATACGACGCCAGCTGATTCACATCGACGGTGCCGGCCCTGAAGGTGCTCGCAGGGACACACGCGAATGCTCGTCGGAGCGGACATAAGGATCCGTTTGCGCGTCAAGGAATCGACCGACCTGCCGCGCAGACGGATATAGGTGCCTCGGCCTTAACAAGACCGTCAGGCACGCGTTGCTCCGTCAGCGCCGAGTGCGGCCCTCGCGCAGCATCTGCAGCGTCTGTTCGACTCGCGACAGTAGTGTTTGCTCCCGCTTGGCTTCGCCGACCCAACGTGCAAATTCTTTCTGGTGCGAGGGTGCCAGGGCCTCGAATGCCATTTTGGCTTCAGGGTCCCCGCCCAGCCTGTCGGCTAGAGCTGGCGGCAGCTCGACGGTCCGCGGTTGTGAGTCGAGGGTGATCACGACGTCGATGTGCTGCCCGATTTCCACGCCGAGTTCGGCGCGCAACTTTCGGCTGAAGCCGAGCAGATTCTCGCCGCCCATCCGCCCGACCCGCGCCGCCGCCGTGACGCCGTTGGCCGTCACTCGCACGGGCGGAGTTTTCGCGCTACCCAAGGTGGCGACCTGGTGATCCGTGAGGACGATCGCGCCGGCTGGTCCGCGCGGCTCGAGCAGTGCCTGTAGGTGCAACACGCCCTCGCTCTCAACCATGGACGCAGGTTACTGCCAGCTGGACGGCACTGTCAGCGACTCCGCACGCTTCATATCCGCTACGCCTCGTCAGGCTGGGGAACCCACCGATCGATCGATCTGCGCGGCTGCCTGCCGCAGTCGGCATGCTCGCTATCGACGGTCATGTCTGCCTCTTAACCGCCGAACTCTTTCGCCAACTGGCGACTGGCGTGGTGGGCGACGCGCCTGATGCGTGGGCGGCTAGCCATGCCAGAGGGTGCATATGGGCGAAACGGGCGGTGCCGCGGGCGGGGCCGGCGGCAGTGAGTGCCAGCATCTCCGTCGTGTCCGCGATCGCTGACTACACGCGACCTCGGCTTGCTCAGCCCAATGGGCGCCGCTGAAGACCGGAAAACCATCCCCGACTGTGATATGACTAGCTGGTTAGACGCGCATTGCGCTCGGGCCTTGGTGCTCGCTGAGCTGTGGCCTGTCTGGAGACGGTGGGTAGTGAAGTTCGATCGCGTGGCCAAAGGAGCCCCGGTTTCCAGCGTCGCGCAGCCGAAAGCTGAGCCGGAAATCGAGCAGCAGAACCCTATCCCTGCGCCCATGGCAGCAATGCCTGGTCTGGCCTATGCGGCTGAACGGCCGCCTGTCCCGGGCGCACGAGCCACGATTACTGTCGGGTCAGCTCACGATTCGGCCGAAGCCGACGCCGACGCCGTCGCGTCTCGGGTGGTTGGGATCCTTCGAGGTCGTCCCGATGCGGTACGCCGAACGCCCACTCGTGCAACAGCCGCCGGTCCCGGCAACGTTGGGTCCGAGGGCGGCGACTTGGACCCGACCTCGGCGGCGCGCCTGCAGGCTCTACGGGGTGGTGGCCGCGTGCTTCCGGCCGCGATCCGTCGGGACATGGAGGCTGCGATGGGTGCCGACCTCGGCGGGGTGCGAGTGCACACCGGCGAGCATGCCCGCGCACTGAGCGACACGATGCAGGCTTCGGCTTTCACGCTGGGCAACGATGTCTTCTTCCGCGACGGGCTGCCCGACACAGGGGACAGGGTCGGGCAGCATTTGCTCGCGCACGAACTCGCGCACACCGTGCAGCAGCGCGGCCAGCCCGTACGGCGATTTTCCAATCCGTTCAAGAAGAGTGAGGCGACAAAATCCAAGGACGCGGCCACAGCGGCCAAGAAGAAGGCCCTGATGGATTCGCGGGCCGCGATGAAGCTCAAGGACGCGCAGGTCCGGCTCGAGGCCAAGAGTGTCAACAAGACCAACAAGGTCGTCAGCGGCAAGATCGGCGCTGGCTACGCTGGCGGCGGCCCGGGGGTCAAGACTGAGAAGTCGGGCGAGCACCTTGCCCTGGAGAAGGAATTTCAGTCCTGGCTCGACCGTGAGCGTACGGCCCGCGAGGAGATTCGTCAGCGACTTACCGGTGGCGTCGGTACCGAGCAGAACGAAGCTGAGGCCGACCTTGCCGAAGAGCGTGCGGCCGACCTTGTCTGGCAGCGTGCGCCAGTGCATATCCGCGCTTTCCGCCCACTGCGTTTCGATGATTTTGACAAGGCACTCAATGAAGTGCGGGAACTGCGTGCGCAAGGGATGGCTGAACAACATAGCGATGTCTCGGCCATGCTGGAGGACAATGAGAAGGCGTTCGGTGCGCCGCTCAGCCCCGAGAAAGCACTTAAGAAAGTCAATGAGAAGCGAAACTTGGACCGGGCCGGCGTCCGGGCGGCGGAAAACAAGGGCGTGGATCCGCAAGTCGCCGCAGAGATGGACAAGGCGAAGGCATCGTCCAAGGCCGTGGGAAAGCTTGCAGAAAGCTCTGCTAAGCGTCCTGTTGGGGCGGGCGAACGGGCTCGGGTGAAGGCAGACACGGAGAGAAAGGGTCAGGAGGAGAAGTACGGACCCAATGAGGACCTGGACGACGCAACGAAGTACACCGGTCAAGCCGGTAGGGCTGGCACCTATCTCGGGAAGGGCGTCAAGGGCGGCACTACGGGCGTCGTGAAAGGCAAGATCGGAGGCGCGACCGAAGGCACCGGATCCGAAGTCAGCGACCTGGTCGGTGTCAGCACCAGTGGCCTTGGCCAGGTGCTGACCTTCATCTCCGACCTGTTGAGCTTCGCCTCGACAGTGGGCGACATTAAGCGCGGCACTGCCGAGCCTGGTGCCAAACTCGTCGCCACGCAGAAACTGGTCGGGGCCACGTCCTCGGCCACGGCGATCACGCGCACCGCACTACTCGCTGCCCGAGAAGGCGTACAGCACTTCGGTGGTATGGGCAGCGTCATCAGTGAGGCAAGCAGTGCTCTGCCCATTGTCGGTCTGATCACGTCGGTCCTCGCAGTCATCGACGGGGCCCTCGACCTAGTTCCTGTCTCTACCCGGCTGGCAACCGGCATCGAGTCCGTCGACGAGGCTGTGGTGGCAGGCAAGGCTCCGCTGGCGGCGTCGTTCGACCGGATCAACTCCCGCAACGCGCAACTCGTGGAGAAGGCGAGTTTCTCTATCGCGAAGAACTCGACAATGGTGGGCCTGCACATCGCCGAAATCGCCAGCGCGGGCGGTTTCGGCATCCCGATGGCAGCCAAGGCCACTCTCTCCATTATCGGCTTAGCCCATTCGCTGGGCCACGCGATCTACGACACCGTTGGTGAGAGTAAGTCCTCGACCGCGAAGAAGGCACACGGGGTCAAACACCGTGAAGGCGCCTCTAGGGACGTCGTCAAGTACGACATCGGCAGTTCGGTCGATATTCTCATCGTCGCGGCGCAGAAGCACAAGCTGGATTACGCAAAAAAGACCCTGATGGGCTACGGCGTGACTGCCACGGAAGTCGACACGATGCGGTTGCACGAACTGCGGGAAAAGATACTGGACGGACTGGACGCCGAGGGAGACCCGAAAACGGTCAAGGAGAAGGTCGAGGAAGCGAAAGAAAGCGTCAAGTCCGCGCTGGGGGTCGAGAAAGGCCCAACAGGGCCGAAGCAGGACAAGAGCGTACTGGACAAGATCGCCTCTGTGCCGACCGGTATCAAAGATGCCCTCGCTGGACTGCCCGGCAAGATAGGCAAGCAGATCGATGGGATGAAAGCTAAGCACGCGGACGCCAAGCAGTTGATTGCATCGAAGAACGCGCTCCAGTACGGCGGCATCAGCAACCGCGGCTCGGGCGCAGTGCTCAAACACATGGTCCGCGACTCGGACAAGATCGAGAAATCCTTCGCGAAGGTGCGCAAAGATCTCGCGGCGGAAGGGATTGGTGCCGGTCAACTTCCGAGAAGCTCCGAGGATCGCAAGAAGCGGGCGGAGAACGCCGCCACCAAATCGATTGGTACCAGCACAGGCGGAGCCCGTCAGATCGACACGTCCTTCATGGACAAGGTCACCAAAGCGACAGTGCCTGAGCTGTACGGGATCCTTCAGTCAGTGGACCAGAACGATCCGAACCAGATCGCGAACTTGGAGTTTCTCGAGTACGAGGTCGCACGTCGCCTCGCCGAGACCGGTGGGAAGCCGACGAAATGACCGGTCCACTCCAGCGTGCAGCTGGTCGGGTCTACGGCGAGAACGGCTGGCCAGCAACCGAACTGGACGACGGTAGCGGCTTCACGCTGTACATCGAGGGCAGCGAAGGTGCGTGGTCCGCGCTCGCGCTCACCGACGACGATGCGCATACGTTCGTCTTCTACTCGTTGGCCCCGGTCGACGCGCCACCTGACGGCACGGACCGGATGGCCGAGTATCTGCACCGCGCCAATCACGGACTGGTGAGTGCCACGTTCGAGTTCGCCTACGGCACTGGCGAGGTGCGTTTGCGTAGCGGGATCGAACTCGGCACGCTCCCAGCCGAATTGCTCACGGACGACGACATGCTGCAGTCACTGATCCTCGATCTGTCCGCTGCCAACGTCGGGATCTTTGAGCGCTATCTGTCTGGCATCATCGCCATAACCCTCGGTGATGTCTCACCCGCGGAGATCATCGGTGATATCGAAGGGCCTATCGCCGAACTTGGCTAAGGATTCACGCAGTAGTTTAGCTAATGTTTGAAGTTGCTTACGGCGATCGTTCACGATGTCTCGTAGCGGGATCGACCGCGACAGCCTGGCCGGTTGCCGATCCTTCACCGGGCGACCGTCTGCATCGGATTTCCGACTCCCTAGGTAGGCGGTGTCAAACGGGCTGTCCCTGGGCGGGTGGGTGTTCGGCCATGAGCCCGGCCGCGTTGCCGAGAGTGTGCGCGCGTCTCATGGCTGGGTGCTGAGCGGTAGGTGTCTTGCCTGGCGTGCCGGTGCGGCGTTTGGGCTGCCGTGGTAAGGCTTCAGCGTCTTTTCCGGCTCATCCTGTGGCGGTGGCCCATCCCGTTCCGGGGGTGCTGGTCACGGCGAGCACGGCCAGGCGGGCGAGGTTGACGGCGGCGGCGAGAAGCGCGAAGTCGGCGGCGATCTTGGTGGTGCCGCGGACGCGGGCGCGGCGTCCGCCGTGGCGGCGGCGCATCAGGTGGGCGATTGCTCTGCCTGAGGTGAAGGAGTTCAGCCACTTCCGGTTCCACGTCCCTGTCTTCAAAGTCCGGGGCCGGACCTTGCTCGGCATGGGCGCGGACGAGCAAACAGTCGTGTTCTGCATCAGCGAACAGGACGCGAATACGGCGGCAGCGGGCGACCCGACGACTGTGAGGCTGTCCGACGCGCAGACGCGCGGATGGGTTTCCTTGGCCTGCAGGTACAGCTCGATTAATACGACCAGCGACAGAAGTTCCGTCCGGCTGTCGCGGCTCTATTCCGGGGACGCCGGTGACACGTCGAGTGACATGTCCGAACCTTCCGGCACGCTGGCCACAAGCACCCGGGCCGCCACCGGGAACCGTCTTGCCTGGGGGAGTCATATGGTTGAAGCCACCTTCTCGGGCCTATACGACGAACTGCTGAATCTGGTGCCCTCAGAGCTCCACCACGAGTTCGGTGAGGTGTTCTACTCCGGGCGCACGACCTTCGTGCAGCCATCGCCGATTTATCTGCTCGGATTCAATCCTGGTGGGGATCCGTCAAAGCCGGCACTGAACCGCTACACCATCGGGTTCGACCTTGACGCGTCTCGCGCCCCGGAACGACGCGATTGGTCCGGCTTCGAGGACGACTGGCGCGAGTTCGGGCCCGGAGCCGTTGCGTTTCAGCGAAGGGTTCGGCACCTGGTCAACGTATGCGGCTACGACACCTCTCGGACGGTCCCAGCAAGCAACGTGATCTTCGTACGAAGCACCCGCGTCGAGACACTCGACGCCAAGCACACAAAGACGCTCCTTCACGATTGCTGGGCGGTCCACGAGAAGGTGATTTCGACACTGGGCGTCCGCGTGGTCGCCTGCTTTGGGCAGGCCGCGGGCCGGTGGGTCAGAGCCCAACTAGATGCCCTTGCAGAACCTGCGATTGAGAACTTCACGGAAGACAACGGGCGTCGTTGGCAGAGTGCAACCCATCGTGGCCGCG
>JBDTDN010000149.1:0-2710 GCA_039923055.1 Jatrophihabitantaceae bacterium | reverse complement strand
GTTTACGGATCGGTTGCGTTGAGGGATGCCTGCGACGGTAGAGCCTCACTCAGCCTCGCGCGCCCTTCAATGGAACACCAGTGGAACAACGGCCCTCTGCAACGACTGATAACCGACGAGACGCGGTGAGACGGGCTGAGCCGTTTCGGCAACCGTACAAAGGCGATTACGCCGCTTGTTGAGACGTGTGATTACTCCAGAGACAACCCTTAGTCCACTTGTAATGCGTAGGTCGTCGGTTCGACTCCGACAGGCGGCTCAATCGATCCGCCGATTGGAGGACCTGCTGTGACGGTCACCCCATCGCTGATCTACGACGACGCCCCGACCCTATCGACTGGTTGAGTAGGGCGTTCGGTTTCGAAGAGGTTTTCCGGGTTCCGGGTTCCGGGTCCCTCGGGGGATATGCTGTACGCCGAACTGCGCTTCGGCCAGGGCTTTCTTATGCTCGAAACGAGGCCCAACAACGACCTGGGCCTCGTCAGCCCTCGAACGCTCGAAGGCCGTAGGCCGTAGGCCGTAGGCCTCTGCGTCCAGGTCGACGATGTCGAGGCCCACCTGCGGATGGCCGAGGCAGCAGGTGCCCGAATCGTGCGCCCGCTCGAGCGGACCGATCACGATACGCAATACTCGGTGCTCGACCTCGAAGGGCACCCGTGGACCTTCGGCACCTACGCCCCGGGTGCCGATAGAGAGAATTATTCGGCGTAGCTGGGCACTGTTCGGATGTCCTTCGGTCGGATGTCCTTCGGTCGAACGTCCGTCGGTCGAATTGCCGGCGCCGACAAGGCTCAGCGACGGTCAGGGCGGTTGGTGCTGCAGTACCTGTATTACGGCCGTCATACAACTGTGGTGACACCCATGGCGGCAGACGGCGAGCCGGGGACGCAGCGATGGGGGAAGGCGGCGTGGCAGCAGAACTACGGGTGCTTGGCGAAGTACGCCTTGGCGCGAATCGGAACCGCTCGGTACAGCAAATTGTTGACCGGGCTCGTCAGGCCGATGAGCCGAGCGGTCTTAGCGGTCGGCTCCATCGCGATCGTCCAGGTGAACCGGCTGCCGGTCGCCGTCTTCTCGATGAGATAGTCCTCCGCGAACCGACGTAGAAGCGGCCGATTCGCTTGCTCGACGTAGAACGAATAACGCGTGCCCTCGTCCCAGGTGAAGAAGCGCTCGCGGACGGTCATGGCCCTCGCAGGCAGCACGACCGTTCGACCCGAGCCGATGCCGAACGGCCGGGGTGAGGTCCAGTTCAGCTTGACGCCCAGACCCCAGTCGGCCATCGACCCGTCCGAGGTCAGCGATTCCCAGACCCGTGCGGGTGACACGTTCAGTTCCACGGGGTACCGGTATACCTGCGGTGCAGTGTCGAAGAACGTGTCGTCGCAGGGCTCTAGCGGGTACCAGCGCGTCATGACGGCCAGTGTGCCGCATGTCCGACATCGGCGTACCCACAGGTGCATCCAGACGCATCCAGTGCATCCCGGCGGCGGGGTGACCTGGCGGTACGGCAGACTCGGGTCTATGCCGGAAACCGTGGAGATCGGGCTGGGCCGCAGCGCCCGCCGTGGCTACCACCTGGACGAGATCGCACTCGTCCCAACGCGTCGCACGCGTGGCTCCGCGGTCGTCTCGACCTCATGGCATATCGATGCACACACGTTCGCGCTGCCGCTGGTCAGCGCACCGTCGGATGCCGTCGTCTCGCCTGCCAGCGCCGTCGAGATCGAACGGCTCGGCGGGCTTGCGGTGCTGGACGGTGAGGGACTGTGGACACGGTACGAGGACGCGGCCGGCGAACTCGCTCGGTTGGACAGCGAGACGGCGGTGGTGCAGCGGGTGTACTCACAGCCGGTCTCGCCGGAACTGCTGCGACAGCGGGTGCGTGAACTGCGGGACTGCGGCGTACGCGTCGCTGTCCGGCTCTCGCCGCAGCACGCCGCCGAACTGGCGCCGCACGCGCTGGCCGAAGGTATCGACCTGCTGGTCATCCAGGGCACGGTGATCTCGGCCGAACACGTCGCCGCGAACGAGGCCGAGGGGCTCAACCTCAAGACGTTCATCGCCGATCTGGACGTCCCGGTGCTGGTGGGCGGCTGCACGAATTACCAGACGACTCTGCACATGATGCGCACCGGGGCGGCCGGCGTGATCATTGGCTATGGCGCTCATCTGGGGTCCACCACTCATGCGGCGCTGGGCATCGATGTTCCGATGGCCACTGCGATCATTGACGCTGCGGCGGCGCGCCGGGACTACCTCGACGAGACCGGCGGGCGTTACGTCCACCTCATCGCGTATGGCGATCTGGCCACCGGCGGCGACATTGCCAAGGCACTGGCTTGCGGTGCCGACGCCGTGATGCTCGGCGACGCGCTCGCCGCGGCTACCGAGGCGCCCGGCGACGGGCGGTACTGGGACCACACCGCCGCGCACCCTCGGATGCCGCGCTCATCGGTCGCCGACCTCGGGCTGGGTGGCTCGGAACGCCCCACGCTCGAGGAGTTGCTGGAGGGGCCGAGCACGGATCCGAGCGGCGAACGCAACCTGTTCGGTGCGCTGCGACGGACGATGGGCAAGTGCGGCTACTCCTCGTTGAAGGAATTTCAGAAGGCCGAATTGATAGTGACGGGATTTCGATGATCAAGTTTGGCTACAAGGCGTCCAACGAGCAGTTCGCTCCGACGGAGTTGCTGCGGTACGGGGTGCT
>JBDTDN010000148.1:0-13371 GCA_039923055.1 Jatrophihabitantaceae bacterium | reverse complement strand
GGCCTGGTTAGTTCTTCGCCGCAACTTCCTGCTTGGACGACTCCGGAGAAGGGCAACTCTCGCCGAAATGCGCGATAACGATCTGCCCGATCTCACTGAGCGCAGCGAGCTGACCCGGTGTCAGGCGATCGATCAGGTGGTGCCGTACCGAGACGACGTGGTCGGGCGCGGCGGCCTTGAGTGCGTCGAATCCCTGCTCGCTGAGTACCACGAACGCGCCGCGGGCGTCCTCGTCGCAGCCAACCCGGGCGACGAGTCCGCGCTGCTCCATCCGGCTGACGTGGTGCGACAGACGGCTGGCCGACCACTGCATGCCGTTCGCCAGATCGGAAAGCCGCCGCTGATGGTCCGGAGCGGCCGACAGCTCGGCCAGCACCTGATAGTCCGGAATGGACAGCCCGGTGTCACGCGTCAGGTCTCGGGCAATGGCGGCATCAACTCGCAACACCATCCGGCGGTAGGCGCCCCAGGCACGCTGCTCGTCCTCGCTGAGCCAATTCGGTTCTGCCATACACATAGCTTACTCTTTATTTGACGCGTCATCTACTTCACATAGTATGTGACGCATCAATTTAATATGTTCTGGAGGACAAGTCATCATTGCGAGTACCCGTCTCGTGCGGGTCGGCCCGGTTGTCGGCGTGTGATTCATCGATTTCGCGCACGAGCACGGCGTTCGACGTCCAGGTCAGCGATCTGGATGCTGGACGAGTTGCTCTGCGTCAGTGCGGCGCTCAAACCCCTACTCGCGTCCGCGTGAGTACCAGTTCAGCCTCCCGTCGAGCGGGCGATGGGGCCCGCTGACGGAAGAGTCGATCTCACCACTTTATCGACTTACCGATATTTGGACGATTTGGCTCAGATTGTCTTGGTGGCCACCCATCGCAGGGTCAGCCCCAGCCGGCCGTGGTTGAACCGAACATCGGTAACGCCGGCATGAGCTAGTGCGGCCCGGAATGTCGGCTCGGTGATGCTGCGCATATCGTGGATACCGTCCGCGTGATGGATAGTCCGTGAGATCGCAGAATCGGGCAGGTCGTAGCCAAGGAACCGTCCGCCCGGTCGTAATACCCGGCCGACTTCGGCTACGGCCGACTCCCAGGCGCCGACGTGGTGCAGCATCAGGAAACTGACGACGGTGTCGAAACTTTCGTCGGTGAACGGCAGCGCAGTCGCATCACCGATCCGAACGCTGGCACGCGCACCGAAGGGGCCCAGTCTGCGGGTCGTCGCGGCCACCATAGCCGGATCCAGGTCGACGACAACCAGCCGCATCGACGGAAAACGCGTCAGCATGCCTACTGCCATGGCCCCGCTCCCGCCGCCGATCTCCAGGACGTCGCCGTTGAGCGCTTGCCGCGATAGTGCCCATGGGACGGCCCGGCGAGCAAATACACCCCAGGCGGTGGTCCGGCAGAAAACACGTTCCCCCACGGGCATGATCGGCATGATGCGGATACTAAACTCGCCAGTACTGTCCTGTGCGGGCAGTGCCTGCCGAGCAGAACCTGGAGTTGCCGTGGCCCGCGTGGTCGTCGACGTAGTCCTCAAGCCCGAGATTCTGGACCCGCAGGGACAGGCCATCCTGGGCGCGCTCGGTCGGCTGGGCATCTCCGGCGTCAACGCCGTCCGCCAGGGCAAACACTTCGAATTGGACGTGGCCGACACCGTCGACGACGAAACGCTCACCCAGCTTTCGGACACGCTGCTGGCCAATCCGGTGATCGAGACGTTCACCATCCACCGGTGAGTGGTTCGTACTAAGCCGAGTGGCGAGATTGTGGTGCCCCGGAACCCATGAGGCGCCACTCGACGTCAGTGGTCGGACCGGGCAACCGGTAGCCTTGGCCCGTGCCTGTACGCGTAGGAGTCGTAACTTTCCCGGGCAGTCTTGACGACCGTGATGCGGCGCGCGCCGTACGGATCGGGGGTGCCGAATCGGTGCCGCTCTGGCACGCTGACCCGTCGCTGCACGAGGTGGACGCGGTGATCCTGCCGGGCGGCTTCAGCTACGGCGACTACCTGCGCTGCGGTGCGATCGCGCGTTACTCACCGGTCATGGATACCGTGATCGCGGCCGCGAACGGCGGTATGCCGGTGCTCGGCATCTGCAACGGCTTCCAGGTACTCTGCGAATCCCATTTGCTTCCCGGTGCGCTGATCGGCAACGATCACCGCAAGTTCATCTGCAAGAACCAGCGGCTGCGGATCGAGAACGTCCGCACCCCGTGGACGTCAACGTATGCGCGCGGTCAGGAGATCGTCGTACCCCTCAAGAACGGCGAGGGCGGATTCGTGGCGGACGAGCGGACGCTCGACGAGTTGGAGGCGACCGGCAGGATCGTGGCGCGTTACCTCGACGGTAACCCCAATGGCAGCTACCGGGACATCGCCGGGATCAGCAACGCGGCGGGCAACGTGGTCGGCCTGATGCCGCACCCAGAACACGCCGTCGAGGCGCTCACCGGACCGGGTACCGATGGCTTGGGGTTCTTCCTCGGCCTGGTCGGAGCGTCCGCATGATCGATACCGTCGAGCACGCCGCGAAGACACCGGAACAGCCCCAGCCGTACGCAGAACTCGGGCTCGCCCCGGATGAGTACGCACGCGTCCGCGACATCCTGGGTCGTCGACCGACCAGCTCGGAACTGGCCATCTATTCGGTGATGTGGAGCGAGCACTGCTCGTACAAGTCCAGCCGGATCCACCTCAAGCAGTTTGGTGATAAGGCGCCGAAGACCGACATTCTGCTGGTGGGCATGGGTGAGAACGCCGGTGTGGTCGACGTGGGGGACGGCTGGGCGGTCACTTTCAAGATCGAATCGCACAATCACCCGTCCTACGTTGAACCACACCAGGGCGCGGCAACTGGGGTCGGCGGGATCGTGCGCGACATCCTGACCATGGGTGCGCGGCCGATCGCCGTGATGGACAGCCTGCGCTTCGGCCGCTTCGATGCCGCGGACACCCAGCGCGTGCTGCCCGGCGTCGTCGCGGGCATCGGGGGGTACGGCAACTGCCTCGGCCTGCCGAACATCGGCGGCGAGGTCTACTTCGATGACACCTACGCCGGCAACCCGTTGGTCAACGCGCTCTGTGTGGGCGTGATGCGGGCCGACGGCATCAAGCTCGCCAAGGCGGACGGGCCGGGCAACAAGGTGGTGCTGTTCGGCGCGCGAACCGGCGGCGACGGGATCGGCGGGGCGTCGGTGTTGGCCTCGGCAACCTTCCACGACGGCAAACCGACCAAGCGACCGTCGGTCCAGGTGGGCGACCCGTTCGCCGAGAAGGTGCTCATCGAGTGCTGCCTGGAGATCTTCGCCGCCGATCTGGTCGTCGGCATCCAGGACCTCGGTGCTGCCGGGCTGTCGTGTGCGACGACCGAGTTGGCGGCGGCCGGCACCGGCGGCATGGACGTCAACCTCGACCTGGCACCGCTGCGCGATGACACCCTGGGCCCCGAACAGATCCTGATGAGCGAGTCCCAGGAACGCATGATGGCAGTCGTCACGCCCGAACGGCTGGACGAGTTCATGGCCGTCTGCGCGAAGTGGGACGTGCAGGCCACTGTCATCGGGGCGGTCACCGACACTGGCCGGCTGCGGATGCGCTGGCACGGACAGGTGATCGTCGATCTACCGCCGCGCACGGCCGCGCACGAGGGACCGTTGTACGACCGGCCCATCGAGCGGCCGCTGGATCAGGACGTGATCACCGCGCACGACGGTCGCGACCTACCGCGTGCGCGAACCGGGTCCGAACTGCGCGCGACCGTACTGCGGATGATCGCCTCACCGAATCTGGCCGACAAATCGTGGGTCACCGATCAGTACGACCGCTTCGTGATGGGTAACACCGTCCTGGCCCAGCCCGAGGACGCTGGCATGGTGCGGCTGGACGAATCGACCACACGCGGCATCGCTGTCTCGACCGACGGCAACGGCCGCTACACCCGGCTGGACCCGTACGCCGGCGCACAATTGGCCCTTGCCGAGGCGTACCGCAACGTCGCCACGACCGGCGCGCGCCCGATGGCCGTCACGAACTGCCTGAACTTCGGCTCGCCCGAGGATCCGGCGGTGATGTGGCAGTTCACCGAGGCGGTACGTGGGCTGGCCGACGGCTGCTTGTCGCTCGGCACGCCGGTGACCGGTGGCAACGTCAGCTTCTACAACCAGACCGGGACGGCCGCGATCTTGCCAACTGCCGTGATCGGTGTGCTCGGGGTGATCGA
Organism: Jatrophihabitantaceae bacterium; assembly: GCA_039923055.1. Lineage (GTDB taxonomy): Bacteria > Actinomycetota > Actinomycetes > Mycobacteriales > Jatrophihabitantaceae > DASXYU01. The sequence goes on along the minus strand of JBDTDN010000148.1, from coordinate 9,137 downwards.
CGACGTCGCCCGCCGTACACCGCACGCGTTCACGGCCGATGGGGCACAGATCTACCTGCTCGGTGACACCCGCGACGATTTCGGCGGGTCCGAGTGGGCGAACGTCATGCACGGCTACCTCGGTGGTCGCCCGCCGGCTGTCGACTTCGCGCGCGAGATGTTATTGGCGGACGTTCTGATCAACTGTTCGCGGGACGGGCTGATCGACTCCGCACACGACCTGTCCGAGGGCGGGTTGGCGCAGGCGCTGGCCGAGTCCTGCCTTCGCGGCGACACGGGGGCGCGTGTCGTGCTACCCGTCGGGCTGGATCCGTTCGTCGCGCTGTTCAGCGAGTCGACCGGACGGGCGGTTGTGACGGTGCCCCGCAGTGAGGAGGTTCGGTTCACGGACATGTGTACCGCGCGCCGCCTGCCCGCTACGCGGATCGGCGTCGTTGACCTTCTCGAGCCCCGGTTGGACGTCCAAGGTCACTTCGACATCCCGCTGCGTGAGCTACGTGCGGCCTGGACGGCGACGATGCCGGCTCAGTTCGGCTGAGCAGACGGATCGGCGGTGACGATCTTGAAACGTGTGGGTCGTTCTGCTGTTCCCTGGATATCACGATCGCGGCGGACGTGAAGATCACTGCAGCCGTCGAGGCATTCCGGGCGCAGTGCACGGTGCTAACTGACTGGCTGGACGCGCTGAGTCCAGAGCAATTCGCGCGCCCGTCGGTGCTGGACGGCTGGGACGTCCGAACGTTGCTCGGCCACATCGTGCTGGTACGCGACGGTCTGGCCGGTCAGCTGAGCACGCGGGACAGCGCGCAGGCGACCCCACTCGGTGTCTTCGTGGGGCGTTACCGGCCAGCACGCGACCAGATCGCGGCGAACACCGTGAAGACCACGGCCCACCACAGTCCGGCGGAACTGATCGACCGCCTGCGCGATACCGACTCGCTCACGACGGCAGTGAGCGCGGTCGATGACCGGACCGTGATTCGGGCGGCACGCGGTTCGACGACGGCCCTGGACTGGGCGAATACCCGGGTGATCGAACTGGTGATCCACACCGACGACCTGTCCCGCTCGCTGCCTGAGCACGAACCCGCACCGCTCCACCGGCAGGCGCTGGCGATCGCGACTCGCACCCTCGCCGAGATCCTTGCTGCTCAGGCTTCGGGCCATTCGGTCGAGGTACGTGTGCCTCCGTTCATCGCGGTCCAGGCGATCGAGGGTCCAAGGCATACGCGCGGTACCCCGCCGAACGTCGTCGAGACCGATCCGCTGACCTGGCTGCGACTGGCGACCGGACGGGCCGTGTTCAGAGACGCGGTGACGGCAGGAACGGTCCGCGCAAGCGGTCTGCGCGCCGACCTGAGCGACTATCTGCCGATTTTGTCGTGATCGGTGCTGCGGAGCCCAGCTAGCCAATTGAACGATGTTGCCGATGCCACGCCGTGCGCGACCGAACCAGCCGTGCTCTGCCCTTAGACTGAAGCCGTGGCGACACGCGGTGACGGCAGACTGAACCACGATCTCCTTTCCGACGGCGGCTCCGATCGTGGGCCGCAGGACGCCTGCGGGGTCTTCGGCGTCTGGGCGCCCGGCGAGCAGGTCTCCAAACTCGCCTACTTCGGCATCTACGCCCTGCAGCACCGAGGCCAGGAAGCCGCCGGCATTGCAGTGAGCGACGGCAGTTCGGTGCTCGTCTACAAGGACCTCGGCCTGGTCTCGCAGGTTTTCGACGAGGCCACGCTCGCCACCCTGCAGGGGCACATTGCGATCGGTCACACCCGCTACTCCACGACCGGTTCCTCCACGTGGGAGAACGCCCAGCCGAGCTTTCGCACCACCTCCACCGGAACCGGCCTTGCCCTGGGACACAACGGAAATCTCGTCAACACCGCAGATCTGGCGAGGTATGCGCGAGAGACCGGCGTCGCCCTCGACGCACAGGGCGCCACGACCGACTCCGATCTGCTGACGGCACTGCTCGCCGCTCGTCCGGACGTCAGCATCGAGCAAGCCGCCATGGACGTGCTGCCGAAGCTGCGTGGCGCGTTCTCGCTGGTTTTCATGGACGAGCACACGCTGTACGCAGCCCGCGATCCGCAGGGTGTCCGGCCGCTGGTGCTCGGCAGGCTGGAGCGTGGCTGGGTCGTCACGTCCGAGTCGGCGGCGCTGGACATCACCGGCGCCAGCTTCGTCCGCGAGATCGAACCGGGCGAGCTGATCGCTATCGATGCGGACGGCCTGCGCAGCCAACACTTTGCCCCGGCGGTACCCAAGGGTTGCATCTTCGAGTACGTCTATCTGGCTCGGCCGGACACCACGATCTCAGGGCGAAGTGTGCACTCGACCCGCGTGGAGGTCGGTCGCCGCCTGGCCAAGGAGCACCCGGCCGACGCAGACCTGGTGATTCCCGTCCCGGAGTCTGGCACGCCCGCCGCGATCGGCTATGCCGAGGCATCCGGGATCCCGTACGGCTTGGGCCTGGTCAAAAACTCCTACGTGGGACGCACGTTCATCCAACCGTCGCAGACCATCCGCCAGCTCGGCATCCGCCTCAAGCTCAACCCGTTGCGCGACGTCATCCGCGGCAAGCGCCTGGTTGTCGTGGACGACTCGATCGTGCGAGGTAACACCCAACGGGCACTCGTCCGGATGTTGCGCGAGGCCGGAGCGCTGGAGGTGCACGTCCGCATCTCCAGCCCGCCGGTTAAGTGGCCGTGCTTCTACGGCATCGACTTCGCGTCCAAGGCCGAACTGGTTGCCAGCGGACTGGACATCGACGGCATCCGGGCCTCCATCGGCGCCGACTCGCTCGGCTACGTCTCCCTCGACGGACTGATCGCGGCGACCGAACAGCCAAAGACCCGACTGTGCCGCGCGTGCTTCGACGGGCACTACCCGATCGAGTTGCCCGACGTGATCGGCGGCAAGCACGTGCTGGAGGGCATCGAGAAGTCCGTCGCCGGACGGGTGCCGGAGGGCATCGCCGGCCAGGCGCTGGAACACATCGCTGGCCGAGAACCCGAGCGTGCCGAGGGCTGGGCCGCCGAAGACGCGCTGAGCCGCCCATGACCTGCGCCGACGCAGTTCTGCCTGGATGTCTCCGATGAGCGCGTCGTATGCCGATGCCGGGGTCGACATCCAGGCTGGCGACCGTGCCGTGGAATTGATGAAGGCCTCCGTCAAACGGACGACCCGACCCGAGGTCCTCGGCGGGCTCGGCGGTTTCGCCGGCCTGTTCAACCTCGATCTGGCCAGGTTCCCGCAGCCGGTGCTGGCCAGCTCCACCGACGGCGTCGGGACCAAGCTTGCCATCGCACAAGCACTGGACCGCCACGACACGATCGGCATCGACCTGGTCGCGATGGTGGTCGACGATCTGGTGGTGGTGGGCGCCGAACCGCTGTTCCTGTCCGACTACATCGCCACCGGCAAGGTGGTACCCGAGAAGATCGCTGCGATCGTGTCCGGCATAGCCGAGGGATGCGTGCAAGCCGGCTGCGCCCTGGTCGGCGGTGAGACGGCCGAACATCCCGGCGTCATGCGGCCGGACGAGTACGACGTGTCCGGCACCGGCGTCGGGGTTGTCAACGCCGACAAGGTGCTCGGAGCGGATCGGGTCGGTGCCGGAGATGTGCTGATCGGGCTCGCGTCATCAGGGCTGCATTCCAACGGGTACTCGCTCGTGCGCCACGTCCTGCTCGAACGGGGCGGCTTGACGCTGGATTCCACGCCCGCCTTGCTGGAGGGGCGGACGCTCGGCGACGAACTTCTCGTCCCGACCAAGGTCTATGCGTTGGACTGCCTGGCTCTGGCCGAACACGCAGGTGCACGCGCGTTTGCTCACATCACCGGCGGGGGATTGGCGGGTAACCTCGTCCGCGTACTGCCCCCGGGATTGGACGCGGTCGTGGATCGCGCGTCCTGGGCACCGCAGCCGATCTTCCAGTTGATCGCCGGGACCGGCGACGTGGTCCGCGAGCAACTGGAACTGACGTTCAACCTGGGTGTCGGCATGATCGCCGTCGTACCGGCAGATCGCGCCGACGAGGCACTCAAGTTGGCCGCCGCTCGCGGGCTGACAGCCTGGCAGCTCGGCGAATTGCGCCTAGGGGCTGGACGGGTTGAGCTGGCCGGGGACTATGCCGGACCGGCCGCTGCCTGGCGGTGAAACGGGCCACCGTCAGGGCAGCCGATGTCAGTGACCGGCTTGGGCCCAGTCGTCACGCTCATTACCGTCGTCATCCTCGTCATCGACGGTGTCTGTGGTGGTCGACGGGTAACCGCCCAGTTCTCGCTGAAGGGCGTCCAGATCGGTGGACTGGGAGTTGTACTTGAGATCCCGGGCGACCTTCTGTTGCTTCGCCTTTGCACGACCGCGGCCCATGGCTCGGCCCCCTCGCTCACAGGTCATCCGGCGGCAACGGCGCTCGCCTGGGTCCTGTTGAGGCCAGGTTGTGCGGCTGCCACCGGGAAAGTTGTTATCGTCGTGGCCCTAGCCTACCTCGCGACGGATCACCTGCGCACGCCGGACCGCAGCAGCCGAGTCGTGGCCGCCTGTACCGTCGCGTTCACTGCCGAATCCACGAAGATTTACGGCAAAAAAGCTGCCAGTACGAACAAGAAAAGCTGCCAGTACGAAACGGACAGGACGGTACTGCATGGCACAGAGTGGACACGCCGTGCGCTTTGGCTGGGCAGGGTGATGGTTGGTAGTCATACTGTGCTAAGTACCGCGGAACAGGACCCGCGATACGTTCTGCAGAAACAGGACTCTGCGGACCGATCCCCAGAAGGGGGGCATCAATGACGGCACCTCGTCAGCGCCCGGAATCCGAGCCGCTGCTGACCCCGTCCGAGGTTGCGACGCTGTTCCGCGTCGACCCGAAGACAGTCACGCGCTGGGCCAAAGCCGGCAAGTTGACCTCGATCAGGACCCTCGGTGGCCACCGTCGCTACCGTGAGGCCGAGGTTCGCTCGTTGCTCGAAGGCAACACGCAGGCCACGGTCGACGCCTGACCGCTGTCCATCAGCTCGTTTAGAGCGCCGCGCCGAATCCCCGCTAGTGCGGTTTCGGTGCGGCGCTTCTGTGTCGCAGCTCTGGTCGACGACCTCGGTTGCGGTGTTAGCTGGGAACATGGCTGATCAGCTGTCCTACTCCAACGGATCCTCGACGACGCCGTTGCTCGGCGAGAGCATCGATGCGAACCTTCGTCGCGCGGTCGCGGCCTTCGGCGCGCGCGAAGCCGTGGTCGACGTGGCCGCTGATCGTCGGCTGACCTACACCGAACTCGACGGTGCCGTCGATGCGTTGGCGTGCAGCTTGATGGCGCGGGGAGTCGAGGTCGGGGATCGGGTGGGCATCTGGGCGCCGAACTGCCTGGACTGGTTCCTGGTCCAGTTCGCGACGGCCCGGATCGGCGCGATCCTGGTGAACATCAATCCGTCGTACCGCACCCATGAACTGGAATACGTCTTGCGCCAGGCCGAGATCGGCACACTCGTATCGGCGCTCGCGTTCAAGACGAGTGACTACCGCGGGATGATCGAGCAAGTGCGTGGTGGGCTGCCGCTGCTACGCGACGTCGTCTACATCGACGATCCGAGCTGGCAGGCGCTGCTGTCCCACGGCGAAGCGGTCTCGATCGAGCAGGTGGCCGAGCGCTCCGCGACGCTTTGTTTCGACGACCCGATCAACATTCAATACACGTCCGGGACGACGGGCTTTCCCAAGGGCGCGACGCTCAGCCACCACAACATCCTGAACAACGGCTATTTCCTCGGTGAGATCCAGGGCTACGACCAGAGCGACCGGATCTGCGTGCCGGTGCCGTTTTATCACTGTTTCGGGATGGTGATGGGCAACCTCGCCTCGGTCTCGCACGCAGCCTGCGTGGTGATCCCGGCGCCGGGCTTCGATCCGGTGGCGACGCTGCGCGCGGTCCAACAGGAGCGGTGTACCTCGCTGTACGGCGTGCCGACCATGTTCATCGCCGAACTCGCTGTCCCGGACTTCGCGTCGTATGACCTGTCCTCTCTGCGCACCGGGTGTATGGCTGGCTCGCCCTGCCCGGTCGAGGTTATGAAGCGGGTCATCGACGAGATGCATATGCCGGAGGTGACGATCGCCTACGGCATGACCGAGACCTCACCGGTGTCCACCCAGACTCGAGCCGATGATTCGCTGGAACGGCGGACCTCATCGGTCGGCCGCGTGCACCCGCACATCGAGGTGAAGGTCGTCGATCCCGAGACCGACCTGCCGGTTCCGATCGGGGCACCGGGAGAGTTCTGCACGCGCGGCTACTCGGTCATGATCGGGTACTGGAACGACCCGGAGAAGACCGCTGAAGTGCTCCGTTCGGGATGGATGCACACCGGCGACATGGCCACGATGGATGCCGACGGCTACCTGAACATCGTCGGCCGGATCAAGGACATGGTCATCCGCGGCGGCGAGAACGTCTATCCGCGCGAGGTCGAAGAATTCCTGTACACGCACCCGGACATCGTCGACGCGCAGGTGATCGGAGTACCGGACGAGCGATACGGCGAGGAACTGATGGCGTGGGTACGGCTACGTCCCGGCGCGACCGATCTGACTTCTGCCGCGCTTGGCAAATTCTGCGAAGGAAAGCTGGCGCACTACAAGGTCCCGCGGTACGTCCACGTCGTCGAGGAGTTTCCGATGACGGTGACTGGCAAGGTGCGCAAGGTGCAGATGCGTGAGCAGGCAGTTGAACTGCTCGGGCTGCATACGGCCGCAGCAACTCGGCATGCCTGACAGGTGGGTGACGCAGCCCGCACCGCACCTAGCTCGTTTGCATTTGCGCCGATCAAGGTAGATGCTTGTGCCTAGCAACTAGTTGCATAGGCCAAGTAAATGAGTTGACATGATTGCCTCACCGGTACATACCCAGATCGAGCGCGCCGAACCGCTCAGTGCGGATCTGCTCGCCGTCGCCGACACCTTCGTCCGTCTGATGCGTTCGTTCGGTCGTACGCGCGCTCAACTGCTTGCCGCAGCCGCGCACAATGTCGAGTGGTCGGCACAGATGGTGCTCAAGTGCCTGGCCAACGAGGGACCGATCCGTTCCGGCGCGATCGCCGAGCTCACCCAGGTCGATCCGTCCACGGTGAGCAGACAGGTGGCCGCCCTGGTCAAGGACGGGTTGATCGAACGTCGGGCCGATCCGGTCGACGGTAGGGCGTGTCTTCTCGTGCTGACCGAGAAGGCGGGCGAGGTCCTCACGCGCCATGAGGACGTCCGCAACCAGCACTTCGCGGTGATGCTTGCCGACTGGAGTGAGCGTGACCTGCGCCGGTTCGCCGGCCTGATGGGCAGATTCACCAACGACTACGAAGCAGCCAGTACCAAGTGGCTGTCCGGTCAGGCTGAAACCCAGCCGCGGCCGGCGGAAAGGACCAACTGATGTCCGCTACCGCGGAGACTGACGCGAGTAGCTCCGGCGAACTCTCGCACAAGCAGATACTCACGATCCTGTCCGGCCTGATGCTCGGCATGTTCCTCGCCTCGTTGGACCAGATGATCGTCTCGACCGCGATCCGGACCATCGGCGATGACCTGCACGGCCTCTCCGCCCAGGCGTGGGTCACCACCGCTTTCTTGATCACCTCGACGATCTCCACGCCGTTGTACGGCAAGCTCTCGGACATCTATGGCCGCAAGCCGTTGTTCCTGTTTGCGATCACGATCTTCATCAGCGGTTCGGCGCTCTGCGGGCTTTCGAGCTCGATGTACATGCTCGCAGGGTTCCGCGCGTTCCAGGGCCTGGGTGCTGGTGGCCTGATGTCGCTGGCATTCGCGATCATCGGCGACATCATTGCCCCCCGTGAGCGGGCGAAGTACCAGGGCTACTTCATGGCCGTCTTCGCGACCTCGTCGGTGCTCGGCCCGGTCGCCGGCGGATTCTTCGCGGGTAGTCCGGATTTCCTGGGCATCACCGGCTGGCGCTGGATATTCTGGATCAACGTCCCGATCGGCATCCTCGCGCTTGTGGTCGTCACCAAGGTGCTGAAGATCGAGCATCACCGGCACGAGCACCGGATCGACTGGTGGGGCGCGCTCATGCTGGTCGTCGGACTCGTCCCGTTGCTCGTGGTGGCTGAGCAGGGCCAGCAGTGGGGTTGGACGTCCACTGCCTCGCTCGCCTGCTACGTGATCGGTATCGCCGGCCTGGCCGCCTTCATCTGGGTGCAGGACAAGATGGGCGACGAAGCGCTGATACCGCTACGGCTGTTCAAGAACGGCGTGTTCTCGGTCGGATCGGCGCAGTCATTCGTGATCGGAATCGGGATGTTCGGCGGCATGATGTCGATCCCGCTGTACCTACAGATCGTCAAGGGTGCATCCCCGACCAAGGCGGGTCTACTGCTGCTGCCGATGGTCGCCGGGATGATGGTTGCCTCGCTCTCGTCCGGCATCTACACGGCCAAGACCGGTCGTTACAAAATCTTCCCGGTGATGGGCAGCATCGCGCTGATTACCGGTCTTGGTTTGCTCTCGACCGTACAGGCGGATTCGGGCCTGCTCCGCACGGATCTGTACATGCTGGTCTTCGGCGTCGGCCTCGGCCTGAGCATGCAGGCCATCGTGTTGGCCATGCAGAATGCCGTCCCGCCGTCGGACATGGGCGTGGCCACATCGACGACGACGTTCTTCCGCCAGGTAGGTGGCACGCTCGGTGCCGCGATCTTCCTGTCGATCCTGTTCTCCTCGGCGGGCTCGAAGATCAAGAGTGCGTATGAGTCTGCGGCCGGTACTCCTGCGTTCCTGCGCGCGGCGGCGGCGCATCCGGACCAGGCGCATGCACTGACGACTGGGAGCGTGAACCTCAACGACACCCAGTTCCTGTCGACGCTCGATCCGGTTCTGGCGCACCCGTACCTGGTCGGATTCTCCAATTCGATGGATCTGGTATTCCTGGTCGGAGCAGGGGTGCTGGTGTTCGCGTTGATCCTGTCATTGATGCTGAAGGAGATCCCACTGCGGATGGTTTCCGGGCTGCAGGCGGCACGTGATCTTGCCGCCGCACAGGACGCAGATGCACTCGATGCCGGCGGCGCGACGCATGAGCCGGAGGTCAAGACCCCGAGCTTGCTGAAATAGCTCGATCAATACC
>JBDTDN010000147.1:0-2729 GCA_039923055.1 Jatrophihabitantaceae bacterium | reverse complement strand
CGTCGTTCCACACCAAGAACTTCTCCGCGCACGGCTTCGCGCCCGGCGGCACACACGGCATGTTCACCGCGGTGGCCACCGGCGGCATCGTCTTCTCCTTCCTGGGCTTTCGGCAGGGCATCGAACTGGCGGGCGAGACGAACAACCCCAAACGCAACATCCCGATCGCAGTCATCGGCTCGGTACTGATCACCGGCGTGATCTACGTGCTGTTGCAGGTCGCCTTCATCGCCGCGTTGGATCCCAGCCAGTTGACGCACGGGTGGAGTGGACTGACCTCGTTGAAGGAGGGCTTCGGCCCGCTCGCGTTCATCGCGTCCGCGCTCGGTCTCGGTTGGCTCGCGACGCTGCTCTACATCGACGCCGTCATCTCCCCCGCCGACACCGGACTGATCTACACCACGGTCACCGGGCGGATCTCCTACGCGATGGCCAAGAACGGCAACGCTCCGCGCGCTCTGGCCAAGACCACCCCGAAAGGCGTGCCGCTGATCAGCCTGCTCGTGACGTTCGTCGTCGGACTGATCGTGTTCCTGCCGTTCCCGAGTTGGCAGCAACTCGTCGGGTTCATCACCTCCGCGACAGTGCTGTCCTTCGGGTCCGGGCCGATCGTGCTGGCCGCGATGCGGCGAGAGATCCCCGACCACCCCAGGCCATTCCGGCTGCCGTTCGGGGACCTGATCCCGTTCCTGGCGTTCTACTCGGCGAACATGATCGTGCTCTGGGCCGGCTGGGACACGAACTGGAAGCTCTTCGTCGCGGTCGCGCTCGGATTCGTCGTGCTTGCGGTCTTCCACCTGACCAGCAAGGGCAGCATGCCGCAGATGGACTGGAAGGCCGGCGCGACGTGGGCGCTGCCGTGGTTCGCCGGCCTGTGCCTGATCAGCTATCTGGGCGACTTTCCGGACAAGGGCAAGGGCGCCGGCAACACCGCTACGATCGGCTTCGGCTGGGGCTTTCTGGTCATGCTCGGTCTGAGTGCGATCGTCTACTGGCTGGCCCTGAAGGTGCGACTGCCCGCTGAGCGCGTCGCACAGAACATCGAGCAGACAATCGCCGAAGCCGAGCGGGAAGACGTTGAACTGGGCGGTTCGATGCACTGACCCGACACTCTCGTCCATCCCACAATTTGAGATCAGCTTGCCGACTGCCGGGATCAAGTGTCATTATCGATCCGTGCTTCGCCAACGTCACGAGTTTTTTTACGGGTATCGCGCCTCGATGCCCGTCGTTTCTGGCTGACCACCCAACCAACGACGCCCCGGGCCCGAGTGCCCCGGGGCGTTTTTCATGCGCACCTCGCGGCCGACGGACCAGGGCTCGCCTCGACCAGTTCCACGAGAGGGAACCATGACCACCGCCTTGAATACCGATACCGCCGATGAGACAGCGTCCGGTTCTGCGTCCGCTACGGGACCGGCAGAGACGATCGACATGCTGCGGGACCAAATCGACGCGCTCGATACCGCCATCATCAACCTGGTCGCCGAGCGGATGCGTGTCTCGCAGCGCATCCAGACCACCCGGATCAACGACGGTGGCACGCGGGTCGAGCTTGGTCGCGAACGGGAGATTTTGAACGCCTACCAGGCCACGCTCGGACGCCAAGGCGCGCACCTGGCCGATGCCCTGCTGCAGGTCTGCCGCGGCACTCGCTGACTTTGACCCCGCGATCGGTGTGCGCGGGCCGGCGCAACCCCGATGGCGGGGTCAAAGTGGGATTAGAGGATGCGGCGATCGGCGGCCCAACGCGTCAACTGGTGCCGGCTGGACAACTGCAACTTGCGCAGGACGTTCGACGCGTGCGTCTCGACGGTCTTGATCGAGATGAATAGCTCTGCGGCGATCTCCTTGTACGCATAGCCCCTGGCCAGCAGGCGCAGTACCTCTCGCTCGCGGGGCGTCAGCGTGTCGAACTGCGGATCCACCGACGGCGTGATCGGCGTGTCACGAAAGGCGTCCAGGACGAAGCCGGCCAGTCGCGGGCTGAACACGACATCGCCGTCCGCGACGCGAGCGATCGCATCGGCCAGTTCGTCCGCGGAGATCGTCTTGGTCACGTATCCGCTGGCGCCGGCACGGATCAGGGCGATGACGTCCTCGGCAGCGTCGGACACCGACAGCGCGAGGAAGCGGACATCTGGCAGCTCCGGCGCGATCGCCTGCAGCACGGCCAGCCCACCGCCATCGGGCATGTGCACGTCCAGCAGGACGACATCCGGGTGGGTGGCTCGGATCCCCTCGATCGCCTCGGCGGTCGTGCCGGCTTCGCCTACCGCGTCGATGCGATCGGCCAACTCCGCACGGACGCCCGCCCGGAACATCGCATGGTCGTCGACCAGAAAGACTGTGGCGGTCATTGGGTGTCTCCTGCGCGCTTGACGGACATTCCGACAGGCATGGTGAGGTGCACTTCGGTGCCAGCACCCGGGCTGCTGGTCAGCGTGACCTGGCCGCCGTGGCGCTCGATCCGTCCGATGATCGAACCGCGCACCCCCTGGCGATCTTCGGCGATCTGCTCGAGTTCGAAGCCCACGCCCCGATCCTTGACGAAGACGTTCACCTCGCGTTCCTCAACCTCGGCGTACAGGGAGATCGACATCGCGCCGGAGTGTTTGGCCGCGTTCACCAGTGCCTCGCGTACAGCAGCCGCCGCCGCCGCCAGGGACTCGGTCATCGCGACGTCGCCGACCACGACGACATCCACGGTGACTACGTATGCGTCCTCC
>JBDTDN010000146.1:0-12908 GCA_039923055.1 Jatrophihabitantaceae bacterium | reverse complement strand
GTTGCCGGCAACGCGGCGACCACGTCAGCTGGCATCGAGGCCACCCTCACGATCACTGGCGCGCGCGCCCATCCGACCCTGCTGTTGACGGTCGCGAACACGAGCCGCAAGGCGTCGGCGATTCGCTACACCGGCCTGGACGGTACGTCACACGCGCTGGCCATCCCGGCGCGCGGCACGGCCACTGCGTCGCTCGACGCGCTCGCGACCGATCAGGGCTGGTACGACCTGTCGATCACGCTCGGCGGGCAACCGTGCTTCGTCCGTCGCTTCGCCGGGCACCTTGAGAACGGCCAACCCAGCATCACCGGCTGAGCCTGCGCAACACCAGTCGCGAATGTGCGGCACTCAGCCGACGGTGACAGGACCGGTGCTGATCGACAGATCGACGAATGTCACGATCCCTGGCCGAGCCGCCAAGCGATCGCCCGCCGATGTTGCCGGTCGTCCATTGGATGACACGCAGCCTTGACATACCGACACGCGATAGAACACGTTCTAGCTTGGAAAGGTGCTACCGAAGATGATCGGCCAAGCGCCCTTCGGCACCGAACAACTCTGCGGTCCACTGATCGATCAACGCCGTGTTGTCGTTGTCGTCCGGATGAAAGCCCACCTCGTTGTATGCCTTGATGCGCTGCGCCAGTTCCCGGCTCAAGAACGGTGAATTGCGCAGCGCCGCGAGGCTCCGGACCAGCCGCACCGGGTTGTACGCCGAACGGTCGCACGCCATCGACATCAGCGTGAAGGAGGTGACCCGCGCCAGGAACGAGATAGTGACCATGCGCATCACCCGGATACGCATCTTCTCTGTCCCGCCGACGGCCTGGAACACGTCGAAGGCGACGGCCTTGTGTTCGGACTCCTCCAGCGCGTGCCAGAGGAGCATTTCGCGGACTTCGCTGGTGCCGAGCAACGCACGGGCCCGTTCATCGGTCAGCAGCGTCTCGGCAAGCGACGCGGTGTAATGCTCCAGTGCGGCCGTCATGGCCAACCGCACCATCGGCCCCACCATCCGGTCGTTGCGTGCCAGGCCCTTGCGTACTGCTCGGTCCACCATGCGGGTCGGATAACCCATCTGCCGGAGCCGATCGTTCAGCGTGCGGTGCTCGCGTCCATGCGTCACCTCCTGACCGACGAACCCGGCAACTTGCTTACTCAGGGTCGGGTCGGTGATCTGGTCGGCGTAGTGCCGCACCGAGCGGACGAAGAAGTCCTCACCCTCGGGGAAGGTCCCCGACAGCACGGCGACCACATGGCTCATCACCAGATCGCCGGCGACATAGTGCCGATCCAGCGAATCCACTGGGTAGTCGAAGCGGATCCGGCGGGTACGAACCTGCCGGGCAGGCCGGTCTGACCTCGTGCGGGCGGCGGTCATGGTGCCTCCGAACTATCGGGGATCGCGGTGAGTTGCGCGGTGAACTGGGGGGCGAGCGAGACGAGGACCTGGACGAATGCGCGGACGTCGGCCCCACGGCCCTGTCCGTCGCTGCTGGCCAAGGCGCCGAGCGCCAATCCTGCGAACAGCGCGTGGATCGAGCGCAGCGCCCCGTCCAACAGGGGTAGACCCGCCAGTTCAGGCAGGAAGTCGGCGACGACAGCGGCCGTGATATCGGCAATCTGGTCCGACATCGGCGCCAGGACTGCTCGCAATTCAGGTTCGTGCCGGGACGCGATCATCAACTCCATCATCGCGACGAACGCTGCGTCGTCGTAGAACGACCAGAGCACCGTCAGCGCCTCGGCCGGAGTTCGTCTCGCCGGTGCGATCGCCGTGAAACGCTCGCGGAACTCAGCCGCCCGGGCGGTGATCAGGCGCTGCGCCGCGGCACTGAACAGGTCGTTACGGGTACGGAAGTGGTGCGCCAATGCGCCGCGGGAGACGTGCGCTCTTCGGACGATGTCATTGGTCGAGGTATTGCTGTAGCCCCGCTCGGCCAAGCACTCGAGGGTGGCATCGAGCAGCCGGGTGCGCATCGCCTCGACCCGCGCGGCCTGCGAGCGGCGGATGTGTTTGACCGGCACGTGCGGGCGGGCGGGCGGAGTAGTGAGCGTGGCTGAACGGTGCCCCATACCGGAAACGGTAGGCGAGAAGTTACAAACAGGCAAGCCTGCCGGTATGAGGGAGCCAGTTCACCACCGTTGAGTAGGCGAACACCGGGGTGTCGGATCAAGCCAATTCGAGGGCGGCTTCTGCTGCGTAGCCGGCCCCGATCCGAGCCGCAACGCCCAGCCCGACACGGGTACGGCGATCGAGCAGATCGTTGGCATCCAGGGCGGCTTCGTGGCGGACGGCGAACAGCAGTTCGGCGGACGTGGTGTGCACGCCGTCGCAGACCGGCTCCAGCAGGGCCGGATCCCCGCCAGCCGCCGCGACAACATCCACCGCCTCGGTCCCGTATCGGCGCACCAGATGCGCGGGTGCGCCCAGACGTCCGAGGGTTTCGCGGTCGCTCGCTCCCACCAGCGGCAGCAAGCGCGTCACGCACGGGCCCGCCGCGATGGCCGACCGGGTCAGCGCCGCGTCGACCGCATCCTGCGCCATCCGCCGATAGGTCGTCAGCTTTCCGCCGACGATCGTGACCAGACCGTCCGGCCCGGTGAGGACGGCGTGCTTGCGGGATATGTCCGACGTGTCGTCGCCGCCTGTGTCCAGCAATGGGCGCAGACCGGAGTACGTCCCGAGCAGATCGGCCCGGGTCAGCGGCACGCGGACGGCCGAACTGACCGTCGCCAGCAGGAAGTCGATCTCGGCCTCGGAGGCTTGTGGCACATCGGGGACAGGACCGGGCGCGTCTTCGTCGGTGATCCCGACATAGACCCGGTCATCCGGTGCGGGCAGCGCGAAGACGAATCTGCTCGTCGAGCCGGGCACCGGGACCGTCAGGCCCGCCGACAGGCCGCCGAAGGACGACTGCGCGAGCACGAGATGCGTGCCACGGCTCGGACGCAGCCGGATTTCCGGCGCGATCTCGCCGGCCCAGACTCCAGCGGCGTTGATCACCATTCGTGCGTCGACGCTGTACCCAGTGCCGGTCAACGTGTCAGTCAGCACGGCTCCCCGCCCGGTTACCTCGGTCACGGCGCAGCGGGTGAGCACGATCGCCCCATGCGCGGCCGCGGTGCGGGCAATGCCGATGACCAGACGGGCGTCGTCACAGAGCTGCCCGTCCCAAGCGAGCAGCCCACCACGCAGACCTTGGGTCTGGACCGTCGGTGCGTATCGACGCACCGTCTCGGTGTCGATATGGCGCGAGCGCGGTAGCACCGAGTCGGGCGTCCGAGCCACGAGTCGCAGCGCATCACCAGCCAGGAAGCCGGTACGGACGAGAGCCTGATGTTGCCGCGAAACGGACGGGAGCAGCGGTACGACCTGTGGGAGGGCCTGCACCAGGTGCGGTGCTGTTCGGGTCATCAGGATGCCCCGCTCGACGGCGCTCTCGTGCGCGATCCCGACGGCGCCGGATGCGAGGTAGCGCAGGCCACCGTGCACCAGCTTGGAACTCCAACGGCTCGTCCCGAACGCGAGATCGTGCTTCTCCGCGAGCACGACGGACAGCCCGCGGGCGGCCGCGTCCAATGCCACACCCACGCCGGTGACGCCGCCACCGATCACAAGTAGGTCGATCGGTGTGTTGCCCAGCGACTGCAACTCTCGTGAGCGGCGCGCGGCGTTGAGGGAAGATCCGGGAGCGATCATGGGGCCAGGTACCGATCGAGAAGCTCGCGTAGTTGGTCGTCCAGTTCGTCCAGTGATACCGCACCGTCAACGAGCACGGGCGCCGTCAAGGCGAAGGACCAGGCTGTCAGCCAGAGGGTTCGGGCGAGCAAAATCCGGTTCCCGACTCGAATCGATCCGTCGTCGCTGGTCAGGGCAAGCTCGATGAGCTCCAACTGGGCCGTGGTCGAGGTACCGCGCCGCTCCAGTAGGTACGGCAGCAGGAACTCCGGATCGACGTCGATGATCTTGCGGGTCAGCGGGTGCACTCGCACGGCGCGCACTGCCGCAACGATGCCGACGACGAGCCCTGCCCGACCGGTCTCGGCATCACCGGCGAACGCGGTTGACGACAGTGTTTCGAACTCCCGCGTCGTGAGCGCACCGACTACCGCGCGAACGTTGGGCCACCGGCGGTACAGGGTCGCACGGGAGACGCCGGCCTTGCGGGCGATGTCGGCCATGCTCATCCGGCGCATCCCGACCGCCAGCAGCAGTTCGTAGGCGGCGTCCAGGATCAGCTGCTCCGGAATGGCATTGGCGGCGCGAGGCGGGTCCTCGGCGGTCACATCGAGGACCGCTATTGCCCCCACATTGCGCTGCTGCGACACCATGTGTCAAAGTGTATCAGGATGATCGGGAAGTACCGAGAGGACCAGCCGTGACCGAGTCAGATCTACCCGTCATGACGATGCACCCGTACCGCTGGGGCGATCCCACGCACGTCGTCCCGCTGCCGGCCGCCGCCAACGCAGCGCTCACCGCCCTCGGCGTCCACACCCCGCCCGCGCCGGTACCACCAGGGCAGGCCGCGGTGCCGGATTCGATCCTGCCCAACGCCGCACGGACCGAACTGGAGAACGCGGTCGGCGCCGAGCACGTCACGTCCGACCACGATGCCCGAGTTGCGCACACCCGCGGCTGGTCCACCCCAGACCTGCTCAAACTGCGGGCCGGCGACGCCTCGGACGCACCCGACGCCGTCGTCTTTCCCGCCAGCGCCGACGAGATCGTGCGCGTGCTGGCGATCTGCACCGAACATCGGATCGCAGCTGTCCCGTTCGCGGGTGGGACGTCCGTCGTCGGCGGCCTGGTTGCCACACGCGCGGGCTTCGCCGGCGTGATCGCCGTGGATGTACGTCGCTTGGACAAGCTCACCGCACTTGATGCCGAGTCCCGTACCGCAACCCTTCAGGCCGGCGTCCGGGGCACCGCGGCCGAACACATGCTGAACGAGCGGGGTTACACGCTCGGCCACTTTCCCCAGTCCTACGAGGGCGCGAGCATCGGCGGGTATGCCGCTGCCCGCTCGGCGGGACAGTCTTCGGCCGGCTACGGACGCTTCGACGAGATGGTGGTCGGTCTGGTCCTGGCGACGCCCCGTGGCCTGATCACCATGGGTACGGCACAGCGCTCGGCCGCCGGCCCGGACCTTCGCCAGCTCGTTCTCGGCTCCGAAGGCACGCTCGGCGTGATCACCGAAGTCACCGTCCGTATCCACCCGACACCGGACGTGCGTGTCTTCGACGGCTGGCGGTTCGCCGACTTCCAGGCCGGTGCCGCAGCATTGCGCCGACTGGTCCAGGACGGACCGATGCCGACCGTGCTGCGCCTGTCCGACGAGATGGAGACTGCGGTCAACCTCGCCGACCCGACCGGTACGGGCGAGAGCGGTCAGTCGACGCCGAGCGGTTGCCTGGCCATCGCCGGCTACGAAGGCACCGCGGCCGACACCGAGAACCGTCGCGCGATCGCGAGCGCCGTCCTCACCGAGGCAGGGGGTGAGAACCTCGGCACCGAACCAGGTGAGGCGTGGCGGGTCGGCCGCTATCAAGCGCCGTACCTGCGCGATCCATTGCTCGATGCCGGCGCGCTAGTCGAGACGCTGGAGACCGTGACGTTCTGGTCCAACCTCGCCGCGCTCCGGGCCGCCGTGACCACCGCGTTGACCGATGCTCTTACTGCACAAGGAACGCCGGCACTGGTCCTCTGCCACATCTCGCACGTGTACGAAGCCGGAGCCTCGCTGTACTTCACCGTCCTGTGCGCACAGGCGGCCGACCCGTTGGCGCAGTGGGCGAGCGCGAAAGCCGCCGCCAATGCCGCGATCCGCGCGGCCGGCGCCTCAATCACGCATCATCACGGCGTTGGGACCGACCACCGTGCGAGCTACCAGCAAGAGATCGGTCCACTGGCCCTAGAGGTGCTACGTGCGGCAAAGGCGTCTCTCGACCCCGCCGGAATCCTCAACCCCGGCGTCCTGCTCGGATGAGGACCGGAGTGAGCACTCTCCCCGTTTCGCAGACCCGGCTGGCTTCCACCGGTCCGACCCATGAGTGAGCCGCGCAGGTTCACCGCGCTTGTCAACCCGATCTCCGGCGGCGGAAGGGCCGCCCAGAAATGGGCACCGCTGGCTGCAAGGATCAGCGCATCCGGCGCCGACGTCCGGGTCGAATTGACCCGCAGCCGCGAGCATGCGATCGAGGCGGCGACCGCCGCCGCGGCAGCCGGAGACGTCGTCGTGGCGGTCGGGGGCGACGGCCTGGTCCGAGACATCGCCGGCGGCGTCGTGGCGGCGGCGGCCACCAACCCGACCGCGACCATGGCGATCGTCCCGGCCGGCCGCGGCAATGACCTGGCGCGTGCGCTTCGACTGCCGACCGACCTCGACGCCCTCCTCCAGATGATGCTGAACGGCCCGGCGCGCCCGATCGACGTGATCGACGTGGCAGGCGTGATCGTGCCCGGCAACGTCTATGCGGGCATCGACTCGGTGGCCAACGCACTGATCAACAGCAACCGATGGATCCCCGGTCTGCTGCTCTACCGCCTTGCGCCCATCCGCGCGATCGCCACTTGGCACGCACCGACGTACACGATCACCGCGGACGGCCAGACGCGTACCGTTCGGGCCCACACCGTGATCATCGCCAACTCCGGCGGGTACGGCCACGGCCTACAGATCGTCCCGGGCGCGATCGTGGACGACGGTCTGCTGGACGTCATGGTGGTCGGCCACGGCCCACGCCGTGCGGTCGCGTCGTTCATGCGCCAGGCGAAGACCGGACGGCACATTCAGCGCCCCGAGGTGACGCTGATGACGGCGCGGGAAGTCACAATCAGCGCCGATCGTCCCCTGCCGTTCTGCGGGGACGGCGACGAGCTCGGTCAACTGCCCAAGACGGTCACCATCCGACCGGGGGCACTGAATCTCATCGCACCCTGAGTCGGCTGGGCGCAGCGGCTTGCGGCCTTTGATGCGACGAGACCCGCTCCGCACCGCTACAGTCGGCTTGCTCAATGCAAGGACCCACCCGTCGGAGGTCACATGTTGCACGGCGATAAGCATCAGATCGCAGACCAGCTTGCCCAGTCGGCAGCGTTTGCGCGCTGCAACCGGGACGACATCGATGCCCTGGTTGCCGCCGGCACCGAGACCTCGTTCCGGGACGGTTGGCCGTTCGTCCAGGAAGGCACGCCCGCGGATGCGTGTTACGTACTGCTCACCGGTACGGCACGAGTGTTCTACGGTCGTCAGGAGGTCGCGGTGCTCGGCATCGGCGACATCATCGGCGAGGGCGGACTGCTCAGCGGCGGCCAGCGCGACGCCACTGTTTCGGCTAGCACGCCGACCACCGCACTGCGCGTGGAGTACGACGCGCTCCGGGGCCTACTGGACAGCCGCCCACAACTGCGCGAAACGATGATCGCCGTCTACGCCTCGCGCCACCCGTAAGCGCTCAACCCAGCAGATGGCCGCGGAGCGCCGCAGCGTCCGCGTCGGTCCAGCCGTTTGCGCGCAGCCAGGTCGGCATCCCGCCGTACTGTTCGTCCATGGCCGCAAGAACATTACGCATCGTGTCCGCCCGTGGACGATGCTTGTCGACCGACTGCAGCGTGACGTCGCTTGCGTACGTACGTGAGGCCGCCAACCGCCGAAAAATCGCCTCGATCCGCTCGGCGCTGAGCGCGTAGTCCTCGATGATCGCCTCCGGTTCGACGCCGATCTCTGCCAGCGCGAGTGCCGTGACGATGCCGGTGCGGTCCTTGCCCGCCGCACAGTGCACGATCGTCGCGCCTTCCATACCGGCGATCAGCCGCAGCGCGGCCAGCGCCGAGTCCGGGCGCTCGTCCAGATAGCCCAGGTAGATCGCGGCCGCGCCGCGGCGCACGTGATCGGTGCCAAGGTCGCGGTCCCGGTCCTGCCACGGAAGGATCACCGGTTGGTCGCCGTCATCCAACGCGGCAGCGTCGGTGTTGTGGCCGGTCTCGGGGAACAGCGAGTAGTGCTCGACCCTTACGTGCGGCTCGCGCGTCATTGGACCCGGCCCCTCGGCATCGACCTCGACTGTCGTCCGCAGATCGGCGATCGCCCGCACGTCCCGCTCGTCGACGAGCAAGCGGACGTCGGCTCGTGTCAATCCCTGCAGGTTGTCCGAGCGGATCAGTCGGTTGGGCTGTGTGAGCTGGCCGTCGACAGTGGGCAGGCCACCGAGATCACGGACGTTCGCCGCACCGTCCAGCGCGATCCATCGGGACGTCATCGAACTGGCAGTAGTCACCCTCCGAACCTACCGACCGCAACTGAACGCCCACCGAGCCCGGTGATCAAGAGAGCCGAAACGCCAGGATTCGACGTTTCGGCTCTGTTGATCAGGAGAGGTAGCAACGGTTAGAACGCCGCTTCTGAGACATCCATCAGCGAGTTGTCGACCGACTCTGCGACCAGGCGACGGGCCGTCAGTTCCGGCAGCATTGTCTGGGCGAAGAACCGCGCCACAGCGGGTTTGCCCTCGTAGAACGCGCGGTCGGCTTCGGACAGGAGCTTGCGACTCGGCTCCGCTTCGGACACGCCGTCCGCGTCCAGCTTGGTCAGCGCAACCGCGGCCTGACGAAGCAGCAGGTAGCCGACCATCAGATCCCCGGCCGACAGCAGCAGTCGCGTCGTGTTCTGGCCGACCTTGTAGACGTTTCTGACGTCTTCCTGACCGCTCATCAGCTGACCGAACATCGCCGCCACGATGCCGCCGAAGTCCTCGACGGCCTTGGCAAGCAGGGCACTCTCTTCTTTGAGCCGGCCTTCGTCCGCGATCGACTCGAGGAATGAGGTGATCTCGCCCGACAGCGCGCCCAGCGCCTCACCCTTGTTCTTCACGATCTTGCGGAAGAAGAAGTCCTGGCCCTGGATCGCGGTCGTGCCCTCGTACAGCGTGTCGATCTTGGCGTCGCGGATGTACTGCTCCAGGGGGTAGTCCTGCAGGTAACCCGAGCCACCGAACGTCTGCAACGCCTGCGCGAGTTGGTCGTAGGAGCGCTCCGAGCCGGCGCCCTTGACGATCGGCAGCAACAGATCGTTGAGGGCTTCGTCCAGGCTGATGTCCTTGCCTTCGTGCTCACCGATCATGATCCGGTCCTGCGTGGCGGCCGTGTACAGCACCAGCGCGCGCATGCCCTCGGCGTAGGCCTTGTTCATCATCAGGCTGCGGCGAACGTCCGGGTGGTTGATGATCGTGACGCGCGGCGCGGTCTTGTCGCCCGAGCGGGTCAGGTCGGCCGACTGCACTCGCGTCTTGGCATAGTCCAGCGCGTTCAGATACCCGGTCGACAGGGTCGCGATGGCCTTGGTGCCCACCATCATCCGGGCGTGCTCGATCACCTGGAACATCTGCGCGATGCCGTCGTGCACATCACCGACCAGCCAACCCTTCGCTGGTACGTCCGGGTTCTCGCCGAAGCGCAACTCGCACGTCGTGGACGCCTTCAGCCCCATTTTGTGCTCGACGTTGGTGACGTAAGCACCGTTGCGCTCGCCCAGCTCACCGGTCTCGACGTCGAAGTGGAACTTCGGAACGACGAACAGCGACAGGCCCTTGGTGCCCGGGCCGGCACCCTCCGGGCGGGCCAGCACCAGATGGATGATGTTCTCGGTGAGGTCGTGCTCGGCCGAGGTGATGAACCGCTTGACGCCCTCGATGTGCCACGAACCGTCGGGCTGCTCGATCGCCTTGGTGCGGCCGGCGCCGACATCTGAACCTGCATCCGGTTCGGTGAGCACCATCGTCGCGCCCCAGCCCTGGTCGACCATGCGCTGCGCCATCTTCTTCTGGGCCTCGTTGCCGTTGCTGTAAAGGATGCCGGCGAACGGTGCGCCCGCCATGTACATGTGCAGCGCAGGGTTCGAGCCGAGCACCTGCTCGGCGACGGCCCAAACGACGGTCCGGGGGGCGAGTTGACCACCGAGTTCTGGAATCGCCTCCAGCCGCCACCACTCGCTGTCCTGCAGCACCTGGTACGACTTCTTGAACGCGGCCGGCATGGTGACGCTGTTGGTGTCCGGATCGAAGACCGGCGGGGTGCGGTCGCCATCGACGAACGACTCGGCGAGCGGGCCTTCGGCCAGCTTGGCGACCTCGCGGATGATGCCGCGCGCGGTGTCCTCGTCCAGTTCGCTGTACAGACCGGTGCCCAGCACCTTGTCGGTGCCGAAGACCTCGAACAAGTTGAACTCGATATCGCGAACGTTGCTCTTGTAGTGGCTCATGGCCTGCTCCCTGCTTCTGTTTCCCGCACGCTGCCTGGTGGAGCATCGTCAGTCGGGAACGGGGTTACTCGTGAGTAACATAATGGTATTACTCGCAAGTAGGTACTGCAAGCAGGCGCTAGCAAGAGTTAGCAGACTAACTCAGAGCAGGCGCAGTCGAACGGTCTCCGGGAGCGCACGCAACTGGTCCAACATCTCGCTGGTGTACGCCGCGCTCAGATCCGTGACCACGTAGCCGAACTCGCCCCGGGTACCGAGCAACTGTGCCTCGACGTTCACCTTGTGCTCGGCGAACACGCCGTTGACCGTCGCCATCACGCCCGGAACGTTGCGGTGGATGAGGATGAGCCGGTGGGTGTCCGGGGCCTGCGGGAGCGCGAGCCCGGGCAGGTTGACGCTCATCGCCGTCGAGCCCTCCAGCACGAAGTCCCGGAACTTACCAGCGACGAACCGGCCGATGCCCTGCTGTGCCTCCTCGGTCGAACCTCCGATGTGCGGGGTGAGGATGACGTTTGACAACCCACGCAGTTCGGAGACGAACTCGTCACCGCGGCCCCTCGGTTCGATCGGGAAGACGTCCACGGCAGCACCGACAATGTGCCCGGTTTCGATCCGCGCCCGTAGCGCCGCGTAATCGACGACGAACCCGCGGGACAGGTTCAGGAACAACGAACCGGCCTTCATCTGGGCGAACTCCGCCTCGCCGAACAGGCTCTTGTTGGAGGCGCGGCCGTCGACATGCAGGGTGACGACGTCCGATTCAGCGAGCAGTTCCTTCATCGAGATGCACCGCCGCGCGTTGCTCAAGGCCAGCTTGTCCGCGGTATCGAAGAACAGCACCTTCATGCCCAGGTTCTCGGCGAGGACCGAGAGCTGGGTGCCGATATTGCCGTAGCCGATGATGCCCAGCGTGCGTCCGCGCACCTCGTGCGCACCGTCGGCCGACTTGTCCCAAATCCCCTGGTGCATAAGGGCGTTCTTCTCGGTCAGGCGACGTGTCATGGAAATGATCTCGGCGATGGCCAACTCGACGACCGAGCGGGTGTTGGAGAACGGCGCATTGAAGACCGTGACGCCCCGCTCGGAGGCGGCATCGAGGTCGATCTGGTTCGTACCGATACAGAAGGCACCGACCCCGACCAGGTTCGAGGCCGCGTCCAGTACTCGTTCGGTGACCTGGGTCTTGGACCGCACACCGAGCAGCGAAACGTCACCGATCCGGGCAACGAGTTCGTCCTCGTCCAGTGCCCGGTCCACCGATTCGACCTCGAAGCCGGTCGCCTGCAGGATCTGCACCGCATCGGAATGGATCTGCTCGAGCAGGAGCACGCGGACGGGACTTTCTGGCGGAGATTCGATCACGGGGCAGCCTTCGCATTGACGATCGAGTGGACCTATCACCGTAATTCTATGGGCCATCCCCGCCCGGATTTCTCGCCAGGTGACGGTCGACTCCGAACGGGGGTGGGAAGTGTTGTGCGTTCGCGTTGGTAGATCAGGATTCACCAGCCACCTGACGACTGCCGGCGCGAGCGGCAATACACCCACGAAGTCAGACGCTTCTTTGCTATCGTCGCCTAGGCCTCGCCGTACGTGACCGATCACGCGGACGGCTTGAGTTCGGCGTCGGTGCGCAGGACCGTAGGTACCGTCCTTCGCTACGCTTGCTTCAGGTGAGCTCTGGGTCGAGGTCCGTTGGAGGCATGCATCCACGGCCATCGTCACGGTGCGGATCCCGGCCTTGGCTGCGTCGACGGCCGCAACCGGCGCACTGGCGGCGACTGGAGGCCCGGATAACCAACTCATCGGTCTGTCCATCGCGCTACTACTCGCCGGCAGTGGGGCGACCGTCGCCGGACGGCGGCGAACTCGCCCGCGGCATGCCGGCTGACCGTATCCATTCCGGACAGCTCGGCCGATCCGGGTGGTGGCAGTGCACCGTCGTCGGGGTCGATGCCCGGCCGGTCCAGTTCGCCCTGGTCTGGTCCGATCGCCATCCTGACGGCGTGCACGTCCGTCTCGACAGCCATGACGCCGACGTGGCAATTGGCGACGACGCTGTTTGCGTCGCCACCTACAACGAGGCCGAACAGGTCACGCACTTGCAGGTGACAACGCGGGCAGCGCTAAAGGCACCTCCGCTGTGGTTCGCCGAGATCCGCGAGTCGACGGCGCGCCCGCCCGCCGTTCACCTCATGGCGTTCACCGGGCATGGGCAGGCGCCCGGCACCCTTGTCGATCAGGTGGACGCAGCAAACTTGCCGGTGGGATCCGATGATCAGCTTGGTGCGGTCCGTTGGTATCCGGCCACCGGTGAGGTCGACCAGATCTACGTGCAGCCGCAGTGGCGGCGCCGGTCGGTGGCTGGGGCGCTGATCGCGGCAGCCGCGACGCTCAGCACAGCGCGCGGCTGGCCGCGGCTCTGGGGCGACGGTCAACGCACCGAACTCGGCGAACAGTGGCGCGCCACCAATCCCTGGCGAAACCGTGCCGCCGACCTCACGCACGTAGCTCCGCCTATGACCCCGCCTCAGGCGCCGAGCTAGCTGGTTACCTCGCGAAGACTGCGAGGCCGAGCGCACTGCAGACGAGAGGCGACGTGACCTGTCACGCTACTTCTCCTTGATCAACACCTGGAGTCGGGCG
>JBDTDN010000145.1:0-7508 GCA_039923055.1 Jatrophihabitantaceae bacterium | reverse complement strand
GTGGTCGCCGATCTGCTTGCCGCCGCGCCACTTCCCGCGCCCGTCTACGGCATCTGACTGGCCGCGGCGGACTAACTGGTCGCGCGTGCGCCAAGCTCGTCCCGAGAGCCAGTTACTTCTCCACGCGCTTCTTCAGATCGCGCATCGAGTTCTTCAGCGACTGATCGCGGATGAGCTTCTTCATCGGTCCCGGGACGAAGAATCCGATCTCGGTGTCGATGTTCACCGACACGTTTGTGGTGCCGTCGTCCTGGGCGGTCAACTCGTACCGTCCGGTGCACTCCTTGAGGTCACCGCTGACGTACTCCCAGCCCAGGATCCCGTTGTCCAGGTCGTAGTAGTACTTGGTCAGGTACCGGATTTTCTTGACCTTGGCGTCGACATACAACTCGACCACGCTGCCGCGCCCCTGCTCGTCACGCTCCTTGACGGTGCATTCGAGCATGCCGCTCTGCCAGTCGGTATAGCTGTCGAAGTCCAGCAGTGCGGCAACGATGTCGTCCTTGGACGCGTTGACGACCGCACTGTACGCATCTGAGTCCGCGCCCATAGTTAGATCCTCTCGATGATGGTGCCGGTGGACAGCGCGCCGCCGGCGCACATGGTGATCAGGGCCGTCGAACCGCCGGTGCGTTCGAGCTCGTGCAGTGCGGTGGTGATCAGCCGTGAACCGGTGCTGCCGACCGGGTGCCCGATCGCGATGGCACCGCCATTGACGTTCACCTTGTCCGGGTCTGCGCCGTGCACCTGCAGCCAGGACAACGCGACCGCGCCGAACGCCTCGTTAACCTCGAACAGGTCCAGGTCGCCGATCTTCATACCGCTACGTTCAAGCAGCCGGGAGGTGGCTTGGACTGGGCCGTCCAAGTGGTAATACGGCTCCCCGCCGACCAGGCACTGGTGCAGGATCCGGGCACGCGGCCGTAGTCCGAGTTCCTTGGCCCGCTGCTCGTCCATCAGCACGACAGCGGCTGCCCCGTCGGAGATCTGCGAGGACGTACCCGCCGTGTGTATACCGTTCTCGAGCATCGGTTTGAGCTTGGCCAGCCCTTCCAGGGTGGTCTCGCGCAGTCCCTGGTCGCGGGTGACGGTTCGGGTCTCTCCGGTGGGCTTGCCGTCGGCGTCAAGCACCGGCGCCTGGACGGGGGTGACCTCGCGATCGAAGCGGCCTTCGTTCCAGGCGCGCTTGGCGCGCTGCTGTGAGCGCAGCCCGAAGGCGTCCAGTTGCTCTCGCGTTATTCCGCGTCGCTCGGCGATCCGCTCGGCGGCGAGGAACTGGTTGGGTAGGTCGATGTCCCAACTGTCCGCGCGCGGCTTTCCGGTTGTCCCCACGTTCGCACCGAGCGGGACGCGGCTCATCGCCTCGATGCCGCAAGCCATGCCGATGTCGATCGTGCCGGTCGCGATCAGCCCGGCGATGAGGTGGTTTGCCTGCTGGGACGAGCCGCACTGGCAGTCGATCGTGGTCGCGCCGGTCTGCCACGGCAGCCCCGCATTGAGCCATGCCCCGCGGGTGACGCTGTTGGACTGCTCGCCGGCCTGGGTGACGCAGCCGCCGATGACCTGTTCGATCAGCAGTGGGTCGATTCCGGTCCGGGCGACGGCGGCGAGTTGCGCTGCGCCGAGTAGTTCGGTGGCGTGCAGGCCGCTGAGCCAGCCCGCGCGTTTACCGATCGGGGTACGGACTGCCTCAACGATGACCGGGGTTCCCATTCGGCGGGTCCTCTCTTCGACTTAAGACAAAGTAGAACACGTTTCTGTTGACTGGCAAGCTGTACAAGCCTGGCTCTTCACTTCATGGGCTGCCGTGTGCTTCAATCTAGGTAGAACGTGTTCCAGATTATCGCGCAGTCGTAGGAGGCACACCGTGGCCAAGCCCAACCTTCCCGAAGGCTTCGACGTCAACGATCCGGACCTGTACCAGCAGCGGATTCCGCTCGAGGAGTTCGCCGAGTTGCGCCGCACCGCACCAGTCTGGTGGCAGTCACAGCCCTTCCACCGCGACGGCTTCGATGATGAGGGGCACTGGGTCGTCACCAAACACGAGGACGTGAAGGCGGTCTCGCGCGACAGCGAGTTGTTCTCCTCGTGGGAGAACACCGCGATCATCCGCTTCACCGAGTCGATGACACGGGAACAGATCGAGATGCAGCGGGTGATCCTGCTGAACATGGATGCGCCCCAGCACACGCGAATGCGAGCCATCGTCTCCAAGGGCTTCACGCCACGCGCGGTCAACGGCCTCAAGCAAGCGCTGACCGATCGGGCGCAGCGGATCGTCTCCGATGCCTCCCTCGCCGGCGCTGGAGACTTTGTCCGCGACGTTGCCAGCGAACTGCCGTTGCAGGCGATCGCAGAACTTCTCGGTGTGCCGCAGGAAGACCGGGGCAAAATCTTTGACTGGTCAAACCAGATGATTAGTTACGACGACCCCGAGATCGAGGGCGACGGCGAAGCAGCCTCGTTCGAGCTGCTGAGCTACTTCATGGCGGTGGCCGAGGAGCGTAAGGAAAACCCGATGAACGACATCGTCACCAAGCTGGTGACGGCGGACATCGATGGTCAGGAACTTTCTTCGGACGAGTTCGGCTTCTTCACGCTTGTGCTCGCGGTTGCTGGCAACGAAACGACGCGCAACGCGATCACCCACGGAATCATGGCGTTCATGGCGAATCCGGATCAATGGGAGCTGTACAAGAAGGAGCGTCCGGAGACCACGGCCGATGAGATCGTCCGCTGGGCGACGCCGGTGGTGTCCTTTCAACGCACCGCAACCCGGGACACAGAACTCGGCGGGCAGCAGATCAAAAAGGGCGACCGGGTCGGTATGTACTACGCCGCAGCCAACTTCGACGACGACGTGTTCGAGGATCCTTACACGTTCAACATCCTGCGCGACCCCAACCCGCACCTGGGCTTCGGCGGGACGGGCGCGCACTACTGCATCGGCACGAACCTGGCGCGGATGGAGATCAACCTGATGTTCAACGCGATTGCCGACTACCTGCCGGATCTGAAGCTGACCGGCGATCCGTCCCGCCTGCGTTCAGCCTGGCTCAACGGCATCAAGGCGTTGCCGGTCGAGTACGGTAAGTGCCCGATCGCGCACTGATCGCACAATTGCGGTTCAGTCGGTCTCGATCGCACGCTTGAGGTTGGTCAGTGTTGTTCGGATGTTCTTGGTCTGGAACTGGGCAAACGTGTCACCGCGCGTGACGACACGGTCGAAGCGGTTCGCGATGCCGTCGCGCCAATTGCGTCGGCCGTCGGTCCAGATCTCGGTGACCTCGGTGCCCGAATCGGTCGCCACAAACCGGTAGTCCCAGGTTGCGATCGGCGCATTGATGCGGGGCGTGCGCCACCCGATCTGATGGACGCGGAAGGCGAACCGGGCACCGGGATCTGCGGCGATCACGGTGCATCGGGTGACCCACCTCGCTGCCCCACGCTTGTTGGAACCCACGAAGCTCGTGCCCACCTGCATTTCGGGTGTTGGTCCCGCGAGCACCGCGCCGGTGTTCTCCGGGCTCCAGCGATCCATCTGCCGGGGGTCACTGACTGCGTCATACACAACCCGGGGTTCGGCGGCAATCCTGATCGTGCCTGACACGCTCATCAGGCGGGCCATGGCTATGAACCGATCTTGTGCGCGGTGGCCATGGAGCGGTCCCATTCCCAGATCGCACGCATCGACTGCAGTTTCCCGTCCTCGTCCACCCGGTAGATGAAGACGCCCTCGGTGTCTATCTCGTGACCACCGATCAGGGTGTGGATCGTCCCGACGTTGGCACATTCGTTTCCCGCAGCGAAGGAATCGTTGATCTCGAAGACGAAGCGCTCGACGGTGCCGATCGTCAGATCCCAGAACGCCGACAGGCCTACGCGTCCGTGGTGACCCTTTCCCTCCGGATCGAACATCGAGACGCCGACCGGATCCTCGACCCAACCGTCCTCGGTGAACAGGGCCAGCCACTCGTCCTTGGCTTTGCGGCAGACGGCATCGTAGGACCGCAATGCGGCATCGCGAGCCGGATGCGCGGCCTTGGTGGGCGCCTTCCACTCGACGGTCGAATCGCTCACTGTTGCTCCTTCGGTCATCGTGCGTTGGGCCAGTTCAGTTCTTGTCGGCGCCGACGACCCACATGGAGTAGAACTGCGACCCGCCGCCATACGCGTGGCCGAGCGCGGTGCGGGCTCCGTCGACCTGGTGTTCGTCGGCGCGACCCATGACCTGACGTGCCGCCTCCAGAAACCGCAGCATCCCGGACGCGCCGATCGGGTTCGAGCTCAGCACCCCACCTGAGGGGTTCACCGGCAGCTTGCCACCGATCTCGGTCTCGCCCGCCTCCGTCAGCTTCCAGCCCTCACCCTCGGCAGCAAAGCCCAGGTTCTCCAGCCACATCGGTTCGAACCAGGAGAACGGGACGTAGATCTCGGCGGCGTCGATCTGCTCGAGCGGGTTGGTGATGCCGGCCTGTTTCCACAGCGCCGCAGCCGCGTCGCGACCGGCCTGCGGATTGACCTGGTCGCGTCCGGCGAACGTCGTCGGCTCGCTGCGCATGGCGGTCGCGTGGATCCAGCCCGGCCGGTCCACGGCCGCGGCCGCCTGTTCGTTGCCGATCACGATTGCCGCCGCACCGTCGGAGGACGGACAGGTCTCATCGAAGCGGATCGGGTCCCAGAGCATTGCGGAAGCCTGGACGGATTCGAGCGTGATGTCCGGCTGATGCAGGTGTGCGTACGGGTTCTTTGCTCCGTTACGGCGGTCCTTCACCGCGACCAGCGAGCCGATGTGCTGTGGGGCGCCCGAGCGGCGGATGTATGAACGGACGTGCGGTGCGAAGTAGCCGCCGGCACCCGCGCCGACCGGCATGTTGAACGGGATCGGGATCGATAAGGCCCACATGGCGTTGGACTCGGACTGCTTCTCCCATGCGACAGCGAGCACTCGCTTGTGGACGTCGGCCTGAACCAGGCTTGCGGCGACGATGGCGGTCGCACCGCCGACCGAGCCGGCGGTGTGCACGCGCAGCAGTGGTTTGCCGACGGCGCCGAGAGCATCGGCCAGGTACAGCTCGGGCATCATGACACCCTCGAACAGGTCCGGAGCTTTGCCGACGACGACCGCGTCGATGTCCTTCCACTCGACTTGTGCGTCGAGCATGGCGCGATCGATCGCCTCGCGGCACAGGCCGGCCATCGAGACGTCCGGACGTTTGGCGCGGTGGTGGGTCTGACCGGTACCGAGGACGGCTGCACGCTGCTTGGTCACTGGGACGCCTCCATCACGCAGAGCAGGTTCTGTTGCAGCGCCGGGCCGCTGGTCGCGTGGCCGAGCGTCTTGGCGGCTTTGCCGTCCAGGATCTGCTGGGCCGCCTCGCCGATGCGGGACAGGCCAGCCGCGAACATCGGGTTGCCAGCCAGCGCACCACCGGATGGGGTGATCCGGACGGACTCGTCCAGGCCCAACGCCGTCCGCAGGATGAGTTCCTGATGGCTGAACGGGCTGTGCAGCTCAGCAACCTCGACGCCGTTGATTCCGGCGGCTGCTGCGGCAATGCGGGTTGAGGGGGAGTCGGTGAGGGTGCGTCCGCCGAGGTGCCCGGACTCGATCCGATGCTCGAACCCGGTGATGAACGCAGGGTGTTCGGTGAACTCGTGAGCCCGTTCGGCGCTGGCCAGGACGATGGCGGACGCACCGTCGGTGATCGGCGCGCAGTCGTGCTTGCGCAGCGGGTCGGCGAGGTAGGGGGCGGCCAGCAGCGTCTCGACATCGGCTGAGCCGCGCACCTGCGCGGTGGGGTTCGACTCTGCATCGCGGCGACTGCGCATCGCGACCTCGGCCATCGCGCGCTCGGTCCACAGCCCGGCATCAATGCCCAGGCGGGCTTGCAGGCCAGCGATGCTGACCGAATCCGGCCAGAGCGGACCGACGCTGTACGGATCCAGTTGCAGGGCGAGGGTGCGGCGAAGATCGCCGGCTGACGACTTACCGAACCCGTATACGAGCGCGGTCTCTGCATCGCCAATCTTGATCTTGAGCCACGCCTCGTACAGCGCCCAGGCGCCGTCCGCCTCGACGTGTGACTCGGCTATCGGTGGGAATGCGCCCACGGCATCGAGCGCCGAGATGAACGAGAACGCCCGCCCGGAAAGGTAGTCCGAGGAACCTGAGCACCAAAAGCCGATGTCTCGGTTGGTGAGCCCTGTTCCCGCGAAGAGTTGTTCGAAGATTGGAACCAGCATCTCGGTACCGTTGGTGGTGCCCGCACTACGCCGCTCCTGCGGGGACTGCGCGAAGGCAACTACTGCTACGTCGGTCATCTACAGGTGCTCCGCATACGACTGGAAGGGGGCGTCGGGCTCGCCGGTGGGCCGGAAGTGGTCGATGTTCTGCAGCGTCGTTCCCCACTGATCGCGAGGACGCCAGGAAGCTTGGACCCGCATGCCCATCCGCACCTCGGCTGGCTCACATCCCAGGATCAGGTGCAGGAACGCGATGTCCGCGCCGTCCAGAAGTACGTAGGCGGCGACATACGGCGGTGTGATCCGCTGGCCGAGGAACGGAACGTTGACCACGCAGAACGTCGTCACCACACCACGGTCGGACAGTTCGACGTATTCGCCGGGCGGGACGCCGTCGGTCGGGCAGGCGCTGCGCGGTGGGATGTAGACCTTCTCGCAGACCGGACAGCGTTGGCCGACGACCCTGCCCTGCGCCAACTCCTGCAGATAATGCGTCTCCTCGATCGAGGCCGAGTGCTCGATGTGCAGGTGGACCGGTGTCGTGACCATCTCGACAAGCTCGCGGGTCGGCAGCGGTGAGGTGGTGACGTCCGCGTCAGTAGCGGGGACGAAGCATTCGATGGCGTTGATGTTGCCTATCGGCGTTGTTGCCCAGCGCGCGCGCACCCGCAGGCCGGTACGGATCTCGGCTGGGCCCGCAACGTCTACGGCATGCAGCAGGGGAGTGTCCGCCCCGTCCAGGGTGATCAGCGCCCATGCGAAGGGCCGGTCGAACGGCTGACCCTCGACGGGAACAGCAACCCACGTCCAACTGGTGACCGTTCCTACGTCGGCGACATCCACGACGTCGGCCAATGGCGTGGCCGTGACCGGGTCGTACTCGACGGGCGGTACGAAGACTCGCCCGTCGCTCGCGCGCACGCCGACGATCCGGCGTTCGGCCAGACCGGTCATGAAGGCGCGCAAAACGGTACCGAGGGACCGGGTGTAGTCGAAGGTCAGCTCGATCGGGGCGGAGAGTGGCTCAGTGACGCTCACCAACGAAGTGAAACACGTTCTCGTATTGACGACAAGATCTAGCGCAAAGTTCGCTCAGATCACCGTATTAAGGCGCATGTATGCTTCCGTAGCATCTTGTCGATCTGGTGAGACACGTTCTAGATTGACGGACGTCAGCACGGTTCAGCAGACTCGAGCTCAGACAGGGAGCATGACAGTGGCCGAGATCGGACTCTGGAACATTGCGTGCGAACAACCGGACC
>JBDTDN010000144.1:0-5645 GCA_039923055.1 Jatrophihabitantaceae bacterium | reverse complement strand
GACGCTTGCAGAGAAGCTATGGGACAGCCATGTCGTGCACGAGGCGGTTGGTGAGCCCGATCTGCTCTACATCGATTTGCACCTCATCCACGAGGTGACCAGCCCGCAGGCTTTCGATGGCCTGCGCCTCGCCGGTCGACCGGTTCGCCGGCCCGATCTCACGTTGGCGACCGAAGACCACAACGTCCCGACCACCGACATCCTGCTGCCGATCGCCGATCCGGTGAGCCGTCTTCAGGTTGAGACGCTGCGCCGCAATTGCGAGGAGTTCGGGGTGACGCTGTACCCGATGGGCCATGCGCTGCAAGGGATCGTGCACGTCATCGGTCCGCAGTTGGGCATGACGCAACCGGGTATGACCATTGTCTGCGGCGACTCGCACACCTCGACGCACGGCGCCTTCGGGTCCATCGCGTTCGGCATCGGCACCAGCCAGGTCGAGCACGTGCTCGCCACGCAGACGCTGCCTATGGATCGCCCCAAGACGATGGCGGTGACCGTCACCGGTGCGCTCGCGCCGGGGGTGACCCCCAAGGACGTCATCCTGGCCGTGATCGCCAAGACCGGTACCGGCGGCGGCCAGGGCTACATGGTCGAGTACCGCGGCGCGATCTTTGAGAAGATGTCGATGGAGGGCCGTATGACGGTCTGCAACATGAGCATCGAGTGGGGCGCACGTGCGGGCATGATCGCGCCGGACCAGACGACGTTCGACTACGTCAAGGGCCGTGACCACGCCCCGAAGGGCGAGCAGTGGGATGCGGCGGTCGAGTACTGGACGAGCCTGCGCACCGACGTCGACGCGGTGTTCGACGCCGAGATCACGCTGGATGCCTCATCGCTCGCGCCGTTCGTCACGTGGGGGACGAACCCGGGCCAAGGGGCACCGCTGTCGGCGAACGTCCCCGACCCAGCCGACTTCGAGGACGAGTCTGATCGAGTCGCCGCGGAGAAGGCCCTGCAGTACATGGGATTGACGGCTGGAATGCCGCTGCGGGACGTCAAGGTCGACACCGTCTTCGTCGGCTCCTGCACCAACGGTCGCATCGAGGATCTGCGCGCCGTTGCGAAGGTGATCGCCGGCCGCAAGGTGGCTGACGGAGTGCGGATGCTGGTCGTCCCTGGATCGGTGCGCGTGCGTAAGCAGGCCGAACAGGAGGGCCTGGACGCGATCTTCACGGCGGCTGGCGCCGACTGGCGACAGGCGGGCTGTTCGATGTGCCTGGGCATGAACCCCGACCAGTTGGCGGTCGGGGAGCGCAGCGCGTCGACGTCCAACCGGAACTTCGAGGGGCGCCAGGGTAAGGGCGGCCGTACCCACCTCGTCTCGCCGCTGGTTGCGGCGGCGACGGCAATCACCGGCCACCTCGCCAGCCCGTCCGACCTGTAACCCGATCGCGCAGATAGGAGTCAGCTATGGAGAAGTTCTCCGTGCACACCGGGACGGCCGTCCCGCTGCGCCGCAGCAACGTCGACACCGACCAGATCATCCCGGCCGTGTACCTCAAGCGGGTGACGAGGACTGGCTTTGAGGACGGCCTGTTCAACGCCTGGCGGACGAACGAGCCGAACTTCGTGCTCAACCAACCGCAGTACGCCGACGCAACCGTGCTGGTCGCCGGACCGGACTTCGGTACCGGTTCCTCCCGCGAGCATGCGGTGTGGGCGCTGATGGATTACGGCTTCAAAGTGGTGATCTCGCCGCGTTTCGCCGACATCTTCCGCGGCAACTCGCTCAAGGCCGGGCTGCTGAGCGTCGAACTGGCCGAGAAGATCGTGCAGCGACTGTGGGATGACATTGAAGCCGAGCCGACGACGACCCTCACGATCGATCTGCTCGAACGGCAGGTGCGGTGGAGCGGCGAAGTCCACGACTTCGACCTGGACGACTACACCCGGTGGCGTCTGCTCGAAGGGCTGGACGACATCGGCCTCACCCTGCGACACGTCGACGCGGTCAGCGCGTACGAGTCGACAAGAAAATCATGGTTACCCACCGTGACCGTCTGATCACTGCTCGATGAGGTGAACACCCTTTGCCGATAAGGGTGTTCACCTCATTTGTGCCCGATTCTGTGAAACTGGCGGATCGGGACGAATTGAGAAAGGTGTTGCGACACAAGCCGATTGCGTTGTTGTCGGACGCAGAACGCCCTAGCGTGTCGGACGAAGCGACCAATTGGGTCGAGCGAACCTGTCCCGGGAGGACACGTGCCAAACAAGGCTCAGTTCATCGAGTTGCTCGCCGAGCGTCTGGATGGAGACAAGAAGCGCGCTGCTGCAGCGCTCGATGCAGTGATCGACACGGTTTACGCCGCAGTTGCCAAGGGCGAGAAGGTCGCGCTCACCGGCTTCGGCAGTTTCGAGAAGCGTGAGCGTGCGGCCCGGCTCGCACGCAACCCCGCGACCGGAGCCAGTGTGAAGGTGAAGAAGACCTCCGTTCCGGCATTCCGTGCCGGCGCGGAGTTCAAGGCCATCACCAGCGGCGCGCGCAAGCTCGCCAAGGCACCGGCGAAGAAGGCTGTGGCCGTGGCCAAGAAGGCCGCACCTGCGAAGAAGGCCGCTGCCAAGAAGGCACCGGTCAAGAAGGCCGCACCTGCGAAGAAGGCCGCACCGGCCAAGAAGGCCGCTGCCAAGAAGGCACCGGCCAAGAAGGCACCGGCCAAGAAGGCCGCTGCCAAGAAGGCACCTGCGAAGAAGTCCGCCCGCTAGTTCGTCAGCGCAGCACGTCCCAGCACGCCACGTTGAGTGGTGGGTCACACATTTTAGTGGTCAGCTCGAAGCCACCACTGAAGCGGCGACCCACCACTCAACGCGTTTTGTGGCGTCAACTGCCGAGCTTCAGCGGGCCGGGGCGTCATAGTGGTCGGCCGCGATGACGTCCCCGTCTACGACCGTCAGTACCCAACTGTCGGCCTTGTGGGTATCGATCGAACCGACTGCGGGTCCGATCAGGTCGATCAGCGACGGGATGGTGACGCCCTGGCTGCAGACCACGCTCACCTCGCCCGGTTTGGCCAATGCGAACAAGGCGGTCTGCGTCGCGCCAGATGAGGTGAGGTAGTGCTCGTCCGCGAACTCCGGTGCGATCTGGATCGGCAGGCCCTGCGCGTTCGCCGTAGGTTCCAGAGTCTGGATGCACCGTGTCGGGTCGGCGGCGATCAAGCGGGTCGGCGCGAAGTGCGCGAGGAACGGCGCGAGTGCCAGCGCCTGACGGCTGCCCGCGACGTCCAGCGGCCGTAAGGCGTCCGGGCCTCGCCACTCGGTGCGCTTACCCGCCTTGGCATGGCGTACGAGCACGATCAGGGAATCGGCAACCGGCGTCGAGGAAAAGTCGGCGAGGACGGCACGGTCAAGGTCATAGCTCAGTTGCTTGCGCGCCTTGCCCGGCTTCAACCACCGGACGTCGTCCACCTCGTCGTTCGCGACGAACTCGCCGCCGAGATGACGCATCACCCAGTAGGCAACGGTCTTCTGCAGCCCCGCGACGTTGTACCGGACGCGACCGATCCGGCGTTGGACCGCGACGGCAGAGCCGAGTTCCTCGCCGACCTCGCGGACCGCGCACGCCAGTTCACTTTCGCCTGCCTCGAGTTTTCCTTTCGCCAACGACCAGTCGTCATAGCGGGGGCGATGGATGAGCGCGATCTCCAGCGTGCCATCGTGCATCCGCCAGACGACTCCGCCCGCGGCGGCGCCGGCGCTCGAACCGGGCATGGTTACGACTCGCCGCGGTCGGCCAGCCGCCGCATCAATTGCACCTGCATGTCGCCACCGGTACCACCATGTCGAAGCCATCGGCCGTCCGGTTGCAACTGCCAGGCCAGCGTCTGCGGATCGAAAGCGAGGTCCAGACATTCGCGCAGGTGGTCGGTGGCGACGCGGTCCTGCACCTGGCACAGGACCTCGACGCGGCGATCGAGGTTTCGATGCATCAGGTCGGCCGACCCGATCCAGTATTCGGGGTCGCCGTCGTTGCCGAAGTAGTAGATCCGTGAGTGCTCCAGGAACCGGCCCAGGATCGAACGGGCAGTGATGTTCTCGGACAAGCCGGGTACGCCCGCGCGGATCGTGCAGAAGGTCCTCACCAGCAGATCGACCTGGACCCCGGCCTGCGAGGCGCGGTACAACGCGTCGATCGTTGCCTCGTCGACCAGATGGTTGGTCTTGAACTGAACGTGCGCGGGCCGTCCGGCGCGGGCGTGCTCGATCTCGCGGTCGATGCGTTCGATCAGCCCGCTCCGCAGTCGCTGCGGGGCGACCAACAGCGAGCGGTACTCGGTCTGCCGGGAATAACCGGTCAGCACGTTGAACAGGTCGGTGATGTCGGCGCAGATCGCCTCGTCGGCCGTGAACAGGCCCAGGTCCTCGTACATGCGGGCAGTCTTCGGGTTGTAGTTGCCCGTGCCGATATGGGCGTAGCGCTTGATCTGGGTGCCTTCCTGACGCACGACCAGCGCAACCTTGCAGTGCGTCTTGAGCCCAACGACGCCATGGACGACGTGACAGCCGGCCCGCTCCAATGCGCGCGCCCACTTGATGTTCGCCTGCTCGTCGAAGCGGGCCTGGATCTCGACCAGCGCGACGACCTGTTTGCCGGCCTGCGCCGCGTCGATGAGCGCGTCGACGATAGGCGAGTCTCCAGAGGTCCGGTACAGCGTCTGCTTGATCGCCAGGACATTCGGGTCGGCGGCCGCGTGCTCGATGAACCTTTGGACGCTGGTCGCGAACGATTCGTAGGGGTGGTGCACCAGCACGTCGCCGTCGCGGAGTGTCGCGAACACCGACTTCGTCGACTCGCCCTCGGCGAAGCGCGGATGGGTCGCCGGGACGAAGGCGCGGTCTTTCAGTGCGGGGCGGTCCAGGTCGTAGATCTGCCAGAGTGCGCTCAGATCGAGTAGCCCGGGCAGCCGCTGCACGTCCTCGAGTTCGACCTCGATCTCGGCCGTGAGCAGCGTCAGGACCTCCTCGCCGATATCGTCGTCGACCTCCAGTCGTACCGCCGGCCCGAAGCGGCGACGCATGAGTTCGCGCTCGAGCGCCTGCAACAGGTCCTCGTCGCGGTCGTCCTCAACCTCGAAATCAGCATTGCGAGTGACGCGGAACGGGTGCTGCTCGACGATGACCATGCCGGGGAACAGCATTGACAGGTGTGCGGCGATCAGGTCCTCGATCGGCAGATACTCCGCTTCCAGGGGCGTCTGCGAGACGACCACGAACCGCGGGACGTTGTTCGGCACCTTCACACGCGCGAACCTGACCGCGCTGCTGTCGGCATCACTATCGCGGACGAGGACGGCCAGGTTCAGGGAGAGTCCGGAGATGTACGGGAACGGATGCGCGGGATCGACCGCCAGTGGAGTAAGAACCGGGAAGACGCGGGTGCGGAAATAGCCACCCAGCCGGGTCTTCTCCTCGCTGTCCAAGGCGTCCCAGCGCCTGATGTGGATGCCCTCGGCCGCCAGCGCCGGCGCGATGTCCCGCTCGAAACACGCCGCGTGGTGTTCGGACAGCACACGCGTGCGCTCGGCTAGCGTGCTCAGCACTTCCCGCGGCGACAGGCCGTCGGCGGAGGTGACCTGCAAGCCCATGTCCGCCCGGCGTTTGAGGCCCGCGACGCGCACCATGTAGAACTCGTCGAGGTT
>JBDTDN010000143.1:0-2955 GCA_039923055.1 Jatrophihabitantaceae bacterium | reverse complement strand
CGCGGTTGCGCTGGCGATCGGCTGGGTGGTGCAGGCCGAGTGGCTGTTGGTGCTGCCGTTCGCACCCCGGCTCATCCTGGCGATCC
This sequence comes from Jatrophihabitantaceae bacterium, assembly GCA_039923055.1. GTDB lineage: Bacteria > Actinomycetota > Actinomycetes > Mycobacteriales > Jatrophihabitantaceae > DASXYU01. Next base: position 2,869 of record JBDTDN010000143.1, on the reverse strand, counting down.
TGATCGCGTTCCTGCCCATCTACCTGGCCAATGTCGCCTTCTCCCAACGGTTCCGACAGTCCGACGACTCGCAGTCCGCGTTCGCGGCCAACCTGCTCGGCGCGATTGTCGGCGGATGCCTGGAGTACCTGGTGCTGCTGACCGGTTACCGGAACCTGCTGATCGTTGTTGCGGTGATCTATCTGATCGCGTTCCTGCTGATGCCGAAGGCCGCGCGGGCCATGGTGCCACTGGGGCGGTGACGGTTGAGTCGGTGACGGTTGAGTCGGTGACGGTTGAGTCGGTGACGGTTGAGTCGGTGACGGTTGAGTCCGTGCCGGTTGAGTCCGTGCCGGTTGAGTCCGTGCCGGTGAGGCGGTGCCTCGCAAACCATCGTGCCGTCGGCCGGTGACGCGCAAGCCATGATGCCGCTGGCCCGGTAGTGGCGGGTCGGTGATGCGCGCCCGGCCGCGCGCAGGTCCATCCTTCGTCCGCTACTCCGAAGTATGCAGTGTCAAGCAGCCCGATTTCGCTGCTGGTTACGGAGCCACGGATAGGTGAGCGCGGCAGGGCGTGCGCACGCAGTTGCACCGACCGACTCAGCCCGTCGACCCTTCAATCAGACATATGCGGGTGGCAGCATACGTCTATGGCCATGAAGCGTACGACGGTGTTTGCCGACGAAGATGACTTAGCGACTATCAAAGCCGCAGCTGCACGGCGAGGCGTCCCCGAAGCTGAGATTCTGCGCGATGCCATCCACCTGGCCGCGATGGCAAATCGGACCTGGAGTGAACCGTTCTTCACCCACACCTACAGCCCCGACGACGGCGCCGCGCTACTCGAGACCGCTGAAGTCCTGCAAGCAACCTGGGACGACCAGGGGGGCGCTTACCAGCGGACCACGAGCCCCGCTCCTTGATCGTCGTCACTGGCACGTCCGGATTGCTGGCAGCCCTCGACCGGACCCATCCCGCGTGCGCGGCTGCTCGCAGCGTCCTGCGCGAAGCTGGAACGCTGATCATTTCACCTGTACTGCTCAGTGAATTCGACCACGTTGGCCGCCGCGTCCTCGGCCGGGACGCCACCTACCAAGCGATCGACGACATCCGCCGCTGGGTGCGCGCAGGTCGAGCCGTGCTCCCGGGGGTAACAGCCGAGATTCTCGACACCGCACAAGCAGTGCGCGCTCGCTACGTCGACCTGCAGCTCGACCTGGCTGATGCGGTGAACGTAGCGCTGGCAGCCCAATTCCATACCAATGCCGTGCTGACTCTCGATCGCCGAGACTCCGCGCCGTACGTCCGCTCACAGATCATCGAGCCTTCCGCTTGCTGCCCGACGACATGTGACGGCTACTCGTGGCGGGCCCACTTTCGCAGAGTCTGCACGACGTGACGATGTGCGCGAACACCGTGAACCAGCCGATGTTGGGTGTTGACGCGCCGCGTGTAGCAGCTTGCCGGGTCGCCGGCGAACCCCGGGTACAGCACGCACTCGGCGCAGGCGGCGGCCCAGCTCACAAGTAGCCGATGGTCGTCGTCGGTGAGCGTCCTGCCGCGGCGGATGGTGATGAAGCGCGGGTCGCGGAGCGCCGGGACGGTCAGGGGTGACGGACTCGACTCACTCCTCCGACGTCACCTGGTCGGCGCTCTTGTCCGGCCGGAGCCCGCGCCAGGTCGCCTGGCGCAGCCGGCGGTCGGCGGTCCAACCGGCGTGCAGCACCTCGCCGACCAGGCTCGCCTTTACCCACACTGCGTCCGCCGCATCGGCCGCCGGCACGTCGGTGACCGAAGCGGCGGTCGCACGGGCCAATGGTTTGAGCTGGCCGGCCAGCCGGTCCAGCATGGCATCGGTGAAGCCGGTTCCTACCCGGCCGGCGTAGCGCAGTCGATCGCCGACGGGGACTGCCATCAGCAGCGATCCGATGCCGCCCGTCCGGCGCCCGGCCCCGGGCCGCCAGCCGACGATCACGACTTCCTGCGCCGACCGGTGCTTGATCTTGATCCAGGAGCCGGTGCGCCGGCCCGGCAGGTAGACCGAGTCGGCGCGCTTGGCGACGATGCCCTCCAGTTTCCGGCGCTCACTGGCGGCCAGCGCCTGGGCCGGCGACCCGGCGAGTTGAGCAGGAGCGGCAACGAAGTCTCCACTGATGCCGAGCGCGTCGAGCAGCCGACGCCGATCGTCATAGGTCTTGCGCAGCAGGGAGATCCCGTCCAACCAGAGCAGGTCGAAGGCGAGGTAACGGACGGGCACCCTGGCGCGGGCAGCGATGACGTCGCGCGGCTCGGTCAACCCCATTCGCTGTTGGAGCAGCCCGAAATCGGGGATGCCGCCTCGGCCGTCGGCGACGATCTCACCGTCGAGAATCACTGAGTGGCCGGCCACCGCCGCCGCCAATTCAGCCAGCTCCGGGTATGCGCCGGTGATGTCGTTCCCCGCCCGGCTGAGCAACTCCAGCGGACCGTCCCCGACGTAGGCCACAGCCCTGATGCCGTCCCACTTGCCCTCGAGGCGCCACGTCTGGTCCGCAGTCAGGCCCGGCACCGTCCCCGCCGTGGCCAGCATCGGCGGCACAATCCCCCACCGGGCGTCCGGATTCCTTGTGCCCCGGTGTTCTGCCGAATCGGTCGGGCCCGTCTCTGGGGGCGCCGCGGCATCCCGACCAGCTCTCGGGCGGGATCGCCGGACGGTCGCGGGCGCGGCACCGCCGACGTCCACGCCGGCAGCCGACACGGACGATGCGCTGGGCACCGCACCGCTGGGAGGAACGTCGGCCTCACGATGGGGCACGCCATCCTGGTTCATCCGGTGCAGCAACCAGTTCGACCCGCCAGTACGGATCAGCGCGAATCGGCCGACGACGCGCGAGCCGATGAGCTCGACGATA
>JBDTDN010000142.1:0-7954 GCA_039923055.1 Jatrophihabitantaceae bacterium | reverse complement strand
GACGCCGCCGGCCCAGGGTTCGCTCGTGACAACAACCGTCCGGCACCGTACAACCTGACTGCCAATCTCGCTCAAATTGCCCAGGTGCTCAAGCCCCCGAAGGCCAAGAGCATCGGGTTCACCTTCTCGCCCTCGACGGCGAACCTCGTCAAGCAACCTGCCGGGGCAATGATTCAGACCACGGTCGGTGGGACCCCGGTGCAGTTCCAGTACGACCGGACGACCAAGCGTTACAACCGACTGATCAACGGCGCAGTGCAGCACACGGCGAGCGGAGTGACCATCTCTACGCCCAACGTGATCGTCCAGTTCTGCTCGGTGACGGTGTATCCCCAAGATGTCGACGTCGTCGGGAATCCGTCCCAGTTCACGCACACCATCGGCAAGGGCAAGGTGGTGGTCTTCCGGAACGGTCACCAGATCACCGGGACGTGGAGTCGAAGCACGGCCACGGCCGGCACCACGCTGCGCACGCCGGGTGGCTCCCCGATCAATTTGGCGCCAGGCGGCGAGTGGGTCGTTCTGGTAGCCACCGGAACGCCGCTGAACTGACCCAGCGGCCCGGGCGCCTCACCGATCACCCAGAGGCAGACCACCGTTGTCGGATCGGCTGGTCGGGCACGTCCGCGCGCGCCGTAGAATTGGCGACATGTCCGAACAGCAGAGGCCGAGCCCTCACCCAGAATCCGCCGTGCACGTCGAGCAGTCCGGTGCGGTCGGCACCGCACGGGTCAAGCGCGGGATGGCAGAGATGCTCAAGGGTGGCGTGATCATGGACGTCGTCACGGCCGAGCAGGCCAAGATCGCCGAGGACGCCGGCGCGGTCGCCGTCATGGCGCTGGAGCGGGTCCCGGCTGACATTCGTGCGCAGGGCGGAGTGTCCCGGATGAGCGACCCGGACATGATCGAGTCGATCATCAGCACGGTCTCGATCCCAGTCATGGCCAAGGCCCGCATCGGGCACTTCGTTGAGGCACAGGTGCTGCAGTCGCTGGGCGTCGATTACATCGATGAGTCGGAGGTTCTGACGCCCGCCGACTACGCCAACCACATCGACAAGTGGCAGTTCACGGTCCCATTCGTCTGCGGCTCCACGAACCTGGGAGAAGCACTGCGGCGCATCACCGAAGGTGCGGCAATGATCCGTTCCAAGGGTGAGGCCGGCACTGGGGACGTCTCCAACGCCACCACGCACATGCGCCAGATCCGCCAGCAGATTCGGCACCTGCAGAACTTGCCCGAGGATGAGTTGTACGTCGCGGCCAAGGAACTTCAGGCGCCGTACGAACTGGTTGCCGAAGTCGCACGGCTGGGCAAGCTGCCGGTCGTGCTGTTCACTGCCGGTGGCATTGCGACCCCGGCCGACGCCGCAATGATGATGCAACTCGGCGCCGAGGGTGTGTTCGTCGGTTCAGGCATCTTCAAGTCCGGCAACCCCGCCCAGCGTGCCGAAGCCATCGTCAAGGCAACGACGTTCTTCGATGACCCGGACGTGATTGCCAAGGTCTCCCGCGGGCTGGGCGAGGCGATGGTCGGCATCAACGTCGAGGACATCCCGCAGCCGCACCGACTCGCCGAGCGTGGTTGGTAGGTCGCGCGCTGGTAGGTCGCGCTGGTAGGTGTAGCACAGCGGTCCGGCGTGGGGGTGTGTTCGCCAACCTGTATTACAGCCGTAGGACAGTTTCACGTGCCACCCACCCATGCTTCGACCGGAGCCATCGGTTCCGGCAGGACATTTCACGCCATGAAGGTCTGTTCGGACGCGGGAGTTGTCGTCACCGCTGGCTAGTGTGCGCCGCATGGGCGACATCCTCGATTCGATCGGCGACCGCATTGCGTCGGTGCAGCGGGACTTGGCAGAGCTGGAGGAGCGGGATGCGGCCGTCGCCAGCCTGGTGTCGAGCGGCACGCGACGAAGGCCGGGCTCGTCCGTGGTCTACTCGGTCCGGCTCGATCCTGCAGAGGTGTCCGCGCTCGAAACGGCGGCGGCCATGCGCGGACTCAAGCCATCGGTGCTCGCGCGCAACCTGATCCGAATGGGCCTGTCGATGCCGCAGGAGGACGCAGTTTCGAAACTGGTCGACCGGCTGTCCGAGACCATGCAGGAGCTGCGCGCGATCGTGCCCCGGTAGGCTGGAAGATCGTGACGGTCATCGGAGTGCTGGCGCTGCAGGGTGACGTCCGCGAGCACCTGCGGGCGCTGATGGCGGCTGGCGTCGAGGCGATCACGGTGCGGCGACCGGAGGAACTGGCATCCGTCGACGGCTTGGTGCTGCCGGGCGGGGAGTCGACGACAATCCTCAAACTCGCGCAGATCTTCGAACTGCTGGACCCGCTACGCGCCCGGATCAGGGCCGGTCTGCCCGTATTCGGTTCGTGCGCCGGCATGATCTTGCTCGCTGACCGGGTCGATACCGAAGGCTCGCCCTTGGAGCAGACGTTCGGGGGCATCGACATGACTGTGCGCCGCAATGCCTTCGGGCGGCAGGTCGACTCCTTCGAACAGGATGTCGACATCGTCGGTATCGAGGGCGGCGCGGTACGGGCGGTCTTCATCCGCGCGCCCTGGGTCCAGCAGGTCGGTCCGGCCGCCGTGCCCATCGGCCTGGTCAGCGGGGGTCAGGGCGCCGGTAGGATCGTCGCGGTCCGGCAGGGCAATCTGCTGGCGACGTCGTTCCACCCCGAATTGACGGGGGACGGACGCGTCCACGCGTACTTCTGCGACCTGGTGAACGATTTTGTGAGGACGGCATGAGCGACATCTGGTTAGCGAATAGAGGAACATGAGCGGGCATTCGAAATGGGCGACGACCAAGCACCAGAAGGCTGCGAAGGACGCCAAGCGTGGCAAGCTTTTTGCCAAGCTGATCAAGAACATCGAGGTGGCGGCGCGCACTGGCGGCGGTGACCCGGACGGTAACCCGACGCTGTTCGATGCGATCGTCAAGGCGCGCAAGACGTCCGTCCCGCTGGACAATATCGAGCGAGCCGTCAAACGAGGTTCGGGAGCAGAAGCCGGCGGCGCGGACTGGCAAACGATCATGTACGAGGGCTATGGACCCAACGGCGTCGCGATGCTCATCGAGTGCCTGACTGACAACCGGAACCGGGCCGCGATGGAGGTTCGCACCGCGATGACCCGTAACGGTGGTTCGATGGCAGACCCGGGTTCGGTCTCGTACCTGTTCAACCGCAAAGGTGTCGTGACCGTCGCCGAGAACGGTCAGTCCGAGGACGACGTGCTGACTGCGGTCCTGGACGCCGGCGCCGAGGAGGTCAACAACCTGGGCGAGAGCTTTGAGGTGATCAGCGAGGCTACCGACCTGGTGGCCGTCCGCACCGCACTGCAGGGTGCCGGTATCGACTACGAGTCGGCCGACATGTCGTTCCTGCCCACGCTTCAGGTTCCGCTGGAGGCCGACGGCGCACGTAAGGCGTTCAAGCTGATCGACGCGCTCGAGGACCTGGACGACGTGCAGAACGTCTACTCCAACCTGGACATCTCCGACGAGGTTCTCGCCGAACTGGACACCGACGACTGACCAGAGTCGGTTGGGCGGGGGTGCGCGTTCATAGTGGGGACTTGGACCAGAACTTGAAGAACTCGTGGCCGAGGTCCGACAGTCGGAAACCACCGAGTGATGCGCCGCCACGGTCGTAGAGCCAGTTCACGATCTGGAAGAACCAGGTGTTCAGTTGGCGTACCTGCAGCAGCACAATCACGCCGAGCATGCCCCAGGGTTTGACCTTCTCGCCCATCCGGACCGTCTCCGGGTCCAGGTACGGCTCGATGATCGCGTAGCCGTCCAGACCCGGGATCGGCAGCAGGTTCAACACCGCAGCGGTGAGTTGCAGCCAGCCCAGGAACGCGACGCCAGACCAGAAGCGCGCATGCTGAGCCCCTACGTCGCCGGTGAGTAGTTCGATCCCGTGTGAGCTGGACGTCCAGATGAGCACCACCCCGAACACGACGTTTGCGGCTGGGCCGGCCGCGGCCGCCACGCTCTGCATCGCGCGACTGCGGAACGAGTGTCGATGCAGATAGACCGCGCCGCCTGGCAGTCCGATACCGCCCTGCACGATGAAGAACAGCGGCAGCAGGATCGACAGCACCGGATGGGTGTACTTCAGCGGGTTCAGCGTCAGATACCCCGCGGCCTCGACGCTGCGATCGCCAGCGCGGTAGGCGGCGTACGCGTGACAGAACTCGTGCAGGCAGAGCGAGACCATCCAGCCGCCGAGTACGAACACGAAGACGCCGAAATCACCCAGGCGCGAGCCCGGCAGGTTCTTCGTCCACGCCAGCCAGCCGCCGAGCACGGTCACGGCGATGAACGCCAGGAAGATCGGATGGGGACGGACGGCCCGGTTGCGGCGGCGTTTGCTCAGGTCGTAGACGGGCACGGCGATGACGGTACGGGACGGCGTGTCGGCGTGTCTGTCGGCTCGGCCCGCTCCCGCCGCCTACGCTGATCGAACGGGCGTTCGATCAGATGCGAGCTGGCGGGAGCAGAACGGTGCGGGTACTCGGTGTCGATCCCGGCATGACGCGGTGTGGCGTCGGCGTGGTCGACGGCGCACCCGGTCGCACGTTGACGCTGGTACATGTCGACGTCATCCGAACAGCGGCCACAGACGAGATCGGCGACCGGCTGCTGGCCCAGGCGGATGCCATCGCCGACGTGATCGCCCGGTTCGCTCCTGACGTGGTTGCCGTGGAGCGGGTTTTCAGCCAGCACAACGTCCGTACCGCAATGGGTACCGCGCAGGTTGCCGGGCTGGCGATCGTCGCGGCGACCCGACTCGGCATCCCGGTCGCACTACATACGCCCACCGAGGTGAAGGCCGCCGTCACGGGCTCTGGCCGCGCGGACAAGGCGCAGGTAGGAACGATGGTCACCCGGCTGCTCAAGCTCGCCGAGACGCCGCGTCCGGCCGATGCTGCGGACGCGCTGGCGCTGGCGATCTGTCAGGTGTGGCGCGGCACTGCGCAGAACCGGCTGACGGCAGCCCTTGCCGGGTCAGCGCGGCCGGCATCGGCGAAGATAGGCCGATGAGCGACACAGCCGAGCCGATCGAGCCCGACTACGACCCGCAGACCCTGCACGAGGTCTACGCCGACACCGCAGCTGTCCAGCAGCGGATCAGCGAGCTTCGGAGCCGTGTGCCGACCGCGCCGGATGTCACTGCGGAACTGCTGGCGCGCGGCGACCTGGTTGACCTGTTGCGTGGCACGGGAGAACTCGATGACACGCTCACTCAGGCCCAGCAGGCCGCAGACCGCGCCGAGATCGCCGGCACCGCGGCCCAGCAGCACCTGGCCAGGCTTCGACTGGCCCAGACCCATAGTCGGCGCGGGGACTTCGCCCAGTCCAACCCGCTGTTCACCGAGCTGACCAACTCCGCCACGCAGTTCGGCACGGTGATCGAGGGCTACACCGCCCAAGCAGCTGGCGTCAATGACTATGACCAGGCGCTCTATGCCGAGGCCCACGAACTGTTCGCCCATGCACTGCAGATACGCGAACGCTACGAGTTGCCCGACGAGCAGATCGCAGCTTCGCGCCAAGCAGTGGCAGCCGCCGCCCAGCAGCTACGGAATGCCGAATGATCGCCAGCGTTCGCGGCACCGTCGCCGCGGTCGGACCGGACGGTGCCGTTGTCGAGGTCAGCGGTGTCGGGCTGGCCGTGTCCTGTACGCCCGCAACCCTGGCGCGGCTGCACATCGGCGAGCAGACCCGGCTGGCAACGACCCTGATCGTTCGAGAGGATTCCCTTACGCTGTACGGGTTTTCCGACGATGACGAGCGGGCGACGTTCGAACTGCTCCAGACCGCGAACGGTGTCGGACCTAAGCTGGCCCAGACGATGCTGGCGGCTTTCTCCCCGCGGGAGTTGCGTCGGGCCATCGCCACGAGCGATCACGCCACCCTCGTCAAGATCTCCGGGATCGGCCGCAAGGGGGCTGAGCGGATCGTCGTCGAACTACGCGATCGGATCGGTTCCATCGACGGCTCCGATCCCACCGCCGACCTCACCGCCGTGGCGCCCTGGCGCGACCAACTCGCCCACGCCCTGGGCGGCCTCGGCTTCTCCGCGAAGGAGGCCGTCGACGCGATCGACGTCGTCGCCGTAGATTTGCCCGAGGATCAGCCCGCGGACATCGCCGCGCTGCTGCGCCGCAGCATCCAGCTCCTCGGCCGCACCCGATGAGTGAACCGGCGGAGGACATCGTCTCGCCCTTCCCGGCGGTCGAGGACACCGAGGTCGAGGCCAGTCTGCGGCCCAAGCGCCTCACCGAGTTCGTCGGGCAGCCGAAAGTGCGCGAGCAACTGCAACTGGTGCTGGAGAGCGCGCTGCGCCGCAACCGGCCGCCGGACCACGTGCTGCTCTCCGGCCCGCCCGGGCTCGGCAAGACCAGCCTGGCGATGATCATCGCGGCCGAACTGGGCACCCCAATCCGGGTCACCAGTGGGCCGGCGATCGAACGCTCCGGCGATCTGGCCGCCCTGCTCACCAGTCTCACCGAGGGCGAGGTGCTGTTCATCGATGAGATCCACCGCATCGCCCGGCCTGCCGAGGAACTGTTGTATATGGCGATGGAGGACTTCCGGGTCGACGTGATCGTCGGCAAGGGCCCAGGCGCAACCGCCATCCCGCTGGAGTTGGCGCCGTTCACCCTCGTCGGCGCGACAACGCGTGCGGGTCTGCTCACCGGCCCGTTGCGTGATCGCTTCGGGTTCACCGGTCACATGGACTTCTATGAGAGCGACGAGCTTGAACAGGTGCTGACCCGCTCGGCTGAACTGCTCAACGTGCCGCTGCGCCCGGACGGTGCCGCCGAGATCGCCAGCCGGTCCCGTGGCACGCCACGCATCGCCAACCGACTGCTGCGGAGGGTGCGCGACTATGCCGAGGTCCGCGCCGACGGAATCGTCACCGCCGAGATCGCCCACGCCGCGCTCGCGGTCTATGACGTGGATCAGCTCGGGCTGGATCGGCTGGATCGCGCGGTTCTGGATGCCCTCGTGCGGCGTTTCGGCGGGGGACCGGTCGGCGTCAGCACGCTCGCTGTCGCGGTCGGGGAGGAGATCGAGACAGTGCAGGAGGTCGCAGAACCGTTTCTGGTCCGTGCGGGGCTGCTCGCCCGCACCCCCCGCGGACGGGTCGCCACCCCCGCCGCCTGGGCTCATCTGGGCCTCGTCCAGCCCGGAACAGCAGGCCCTTCCCTATTCGACGGGTAAGCTCAACCCGGACCTGCCACCCACTGTCTGGAACATGCCGTGTATTGGCCTTACCTCGCAATTGTCGTGTTGTTAGCTCTGTTTTACGTGGCGAGCATGCGTAATCGACGCCGACAATTCGCCGCCGAAACCGAACGCAACAGCCGGATCGGGTTCGGTACCGAGGTGATGACGACTTCTGGCCTGTACGGAACGGTCGTCGGACTGAACGAGGACGATTCGGTGCAACTCGCGATCGCTCCGGGCATCGAGGTGAAATGGACGCTCGCGGCGCTGCGGGACATACAGTCGCTCGCTCCGCGGTACCAGCAGGGCTTCCAGGCCCGCCCGGACGATGCTGACTCAGAGATGGATGCGGACGAGCCGACCCGACCAGGCAGGTTCGACAAGCCCGATCCGGACAGTTGAGCCGCCGCTAGTAGCGCTGTCTACCGGCCGTCGGCGAGCGCGCAGGTGGCGTCGGTCATACTGTTGCATCGAGCCCGAGCGTTGAGCTGTCCGTAGCCGCTGACGCTGTCTCAGTCAGATCAGCAGATTGTCCGTAAGTTCGTCCGTCACGATGTCGAGGAGACCATTCCCTGTGGCACCACCCGCCGGAACGCTGCGTGTCGGGCGTTATTTCCTCGCATTGCTGGCACTCACTGCGGTTCTGTACGCGATTGTCTTCTGGCCAGGGCAGCGGCATACGCCAAAGCTGGGTCTGGATCTCG
>JBDTDN010000141.1:0-9746 GCA_039923055.1 Jatrophihabitantaceae bacterium | reverse complement strand
TACGACGACGTCTTCATGGTCCCGGCCCGATCAGATGTGGCCTCACGCTTTGACGTCGACCTGTCGACCTTGGACGGGAGCGGGGCGACTATCCCGCTGGTCGTGGCGAACATGACGGCAGTCGCCGGACGCCGGATGGCCGAGACGACCGCGCGGCGGGGCGCGCTGACCGTGCTGCCACAGGACATTCCGACACCGGTCGTGCGAGAGGTCGTCAGTTGGGTCAAGCAGCGACACCTCGTCATCGACACTGCCGTCACGTTGGCTCCCGACGCCCCGGTCAGCGACGCCTTGGCTCTGATGCCGAAGCGGGCTCACGGCGTGGTGATCGTCGTGCAGGACGGACGTCCGGTCGGCGTCGTAACCGAGGCGGACTGCCTGGGGGCCGATCGATTCGCGCAGCTACACCAGGTGATGTCGGCCAACCCGCTCACGCTGACCGATCCCATCGATCCCGCGATCGCGTTCGGGCAGTTGGATGCGAGCCACCGCAAGCTGGCTCCGGTCGTGGATGCTGGCGGCGTACTGATCGGCGTACTGACCCGAACGGCCGCGTTGCGCGCGACGATCTACGAACCGGCCGTCGACGCGGTTGGCCGGTTGCGCGTGGCCGCGGCCGTAGGGGTGAACGGTGACGTTGCGGGCAAGGCGGCGGAGTTGCTCGACGCGGGGGTGGACGTCCTGGTTATCGACACCGCACACGGACATCAGCAGCGGATGCTGGACGCGCTGGAGGCCGTGCGCGCCCTGTCGCCCGCGGTCCCGATCGTTGCTGGCAACGTGGTCTCGGCAGAGGGGACACGTGAGCTGATCGCGGCCGGTGCGGACATCGTCAAGGTCGGAGTCGGGCCGGGCGCGATGTGCACGACGCGGATGATGACCGGTGTCGGACGGCCGCAGTTCTCCGCAGTCCTTGAATGTGCTGCTGCCGCTGCCGCACTGGGCAAGCACGTGTGGGCGGACGGGGGAGTGCGGCACCCGCGCGATGTCGCACTAGCGTTGGCTGCGGGCGCGTCATCGGTGATGATCGGTTCGTGGTTCGCGGGGACGTACGAGTCGCCAGGTGATCTGCACGTCGCGCCCGACGGCAGGATGTTCAAGGACAGCTTCGGCATGGCCTCTGCCCGGGCGGTCGCCAACCGGACCAGCACCGAGGACGCGTTCGACCGCGCACGCAAGACACTGTTCGAGGAGGGCATCTCGAGCGGCAGACAGTTCCTTGATCCGGCCCGTCCTGGCGTCGAGGACCTGATCGACTCGATCACTGCCGGCGTTCGTTCGGCGTGCACGTATGCCGGCGCGAGCACCCTTGCGCAGTTCCGCGAGCGCGCCGTGATCGGCGTGCAGAGCGCATCCGGTTTCGCCGAGGGCCGGCCCCTCTACGCGGGCTGGTGAAGGATCCGGCTGCTAGTAGGCTCGAAGTCAGACAATCGGATGACGCTAGAGGTAGGGCACATGACAGAGATGGCGGACTGGAACACCCAGGTCATCGAGGAGTTCCGGGCAAACAAGGGCGAGCTCAGCGGACAGTTCGCCGGTGCGCCAGTGGCGCTGCTGCATCACGTCGGGCGGAAGTCGGGCAAACAGTTCCTGGCCCCGACGATGTTTCTCGCTGATGAGTCTGACCCAAGGGCGATCTACGTGTTCGCCTCCAAGGCCGGAGCCCCGACCAACCCCGAGTGGTACTACAACATCACTACAGCAGGCACCACGAGCGTGGAGATCGGCGCTGAGACGTATCAGGTGACGGCCGAGGAAGTCACCGGCGCTGAACGCGACCGGATCTACGCCGAGCAGGCCAAGCGGTTCCCCGGGTTCGGCGAGTATGCCGAGAAGACCGAGGGCATCCGCACCATCCCGGTTCTGAAACTGACCAGGGCTAATTGACCTGGACGCCGTTCCAGAACGCGATGTGGTCCAGGATCTGCGCCGCCTCGGCCTTGGGCGTCGGGTAGTACCAGGCACCGTCCGTGTTGGTCTGACCGTCGACCTCGATCGAGTAGTAGGACGCGGTGCCCTTCCACGGGCAGACGGTCGTGGTATCGGACTTGCGGAGCAGATCCATCCGGACGTCCGAACGCGGAAAATAGTGGTTTCCCTCGACGACAACGGTGGCCTGGCTCTGCGCGATCACGGCACCGTTCCAGGTCGCGACGGGCATCTTCGCCTCCAGTTCGTGTCACAGTAGACAGGTGAGCAACGTCCACGGTACGCACGGACACGGCGGTGGGGCCGGACACGTTCACGTGCACCGCGTGAGCGCCGCGACCGACCGACGGTGGCTGCTCGCGGCGCTCGCCGTCATCGTCGTCTTCATGCTCGCCGAAGTGTTAGCCGGGCTGGCGGCGCACTCGCTGGCGCTGATCACAGACGCCGGCCACATGATCACCGATGCGGCAGCGATCGGGGTGGCGATCATTGCGGCGAGGATTGCCCAACGTCCAGCCAAGGGTGCGTACACGTTCGGCTTCGCGCGGGTGGATGCGCTGTCCGGTCAGGCGAATGGGATCACCCTGCTGCTGCTGGCGGTGTGGTTCGCCGTCGAGGGAATCTTGCGACTGATCCACCCGAGCGCGGTGCACGGTGCCGTGGTCACCTACGTCGCACTGGCCGGTGCGATCGTGAACATCATCGCGACCGCCTTGGCCAGTCGTGCCGATCGCAGCAGTCTGAACGTCCGTGGGGTCATGGCCCACCTGGTCACTGACATCTGGGCATTCGGTGCCACGTTCGCGGCCGGCATCGTGATCGTCACGACGGGCTGGAGTCGTGCCGACGCAGTGGCGTCGCTGCTCGTCGCCGCGCTCATGGCCCGGACGGGCGCAGTACTGGTGCGCGCGGCCGGACGGGTGTTCCTGGGAGCCGCACCCGATGGGCTGGATCCGCAGGCGCTGGCCGAGGAATTGGTGAGGGTGGACGGGGTTGCCCAACTGCACGACCTGCACGTGTGGCAGATCGGATCGGGCGAGAGCGCGGTATCGGCGCACGTACTGGTGAGCCCGCCACACGACTGCCATGAGGTCAGCGCGCGCCTACGCGCCGTGCTTGCCGAGGATTACGGGATCGGCCATGTCACGCTACAAGCCGACCACGCTGATGCACCCACGCACGATGCTGACCACTGCGCGGACGCACACGGACAGGTGCATGTCGCACCTGCCCGCACTCCGAGCTAGCGGCCGACACCGCAGACCTGCTTGCCGCCGGGGATCATGCGGCAACTGGGCACCGCCCGACAGTGAGTGCCACACTTGGCGCACCGGCAGTAATGCTGCGGCGACGACTGGAGGGCCTGTCCATGCTCGTTCCCTTGCCACCGACCAGTTCGATGTTCCTGCTCGGGGAGAGTCGCGAGCATCCGATGCACGTCGGTGGCCTGCAACTGTTCGAGCCGCCCGATGGCGCAACCGCTCTGGACGTGCGCGCGATGTTCGACCAGGCGATGCTGACCGGCGAGCCGTCGTCGCTGTTCCAGAAGCGGGCCCGTCGTTCGCTCACCTCGCTGGGGCAGTGGGGCTGGGAGCGGGACGAGCAATTTGATCTGGAACACCATGTCCGCCGAAACGCACTCCCGCAGCCGGGCCGGGTGCTGGAACTGCTCGCGCTGTGTTCGCGACTGCACTCCTCGTTGCTGGATCGGAACCGTCCGTTGTGGGAAGTGCACCTGATCGAAGGCCTGGACGACGGTCGGTACGCCCTCTACTTCAAGGTCCATCACGCCCTCGTCGACGGCGTCTCGTCGCTGCGGATGCTGGCGCGCATGCTGTCCGACGATCCGGACGAGCGCAACATGCCAGCGCCTTGGGCTCCACGTCCCCGCCCGCCGCGCCCGTCAACCGGGCCGGGCATAGTCGGACTACCGCGAGCGGCTGTTAAGGGAGCCATCGATCTCGCGGGGATCACCCCGTCGGTGCTTCGGATCCTCAACCGCGGTCTGACCGGAACCGCCAGGGGATCGGTGCCGCTCGCCGCCCCGAAGTCGATGCTCAACGTACCGATCACCGGCGCGCGTAGATTCGCCGCGCAGTCCTGGCCGATCGCGCGGATTCAGCAGGTCGGCAAAGCCACCGGCACGACGTTGAACGACGTCGTCTTGGCGATGTGCTCCGGTGCGCTGAGGTCGTACATGGGCAGCCTGGACGCGCTACCCGACTCACCCTTGATCGCGATGGTTCCCGTCTCGTTGCATTCCGAGGAGGACGGCGGCGACGGTGGGGGCAACGCGGTCGGCGCCGTCCTGTGCAACCTCGGTACCGATCTGGACGATCCAGCGCAGCGGCTGGAGACCGTCCACGCGTCGATGGAGCTGGGCAAGCAATCCATGAAGGGCCTGAACCAGCTGCAGATCCTGGCGCTGAGCGGTATCGCTATGAGCCCTATCGTCTTCGAGCACGTGCTCAAGACGCAGGGTCGGCTGAACCCGCCCTTCAACCTAATCATCTCGAACGTGCCCGGACCCCGGAAACCCATGTACTGGAACGGTGCCCGCCTGGACGGTCTGTACCCACTGTCGATCCCGTTGGACGGACAGGCGTTGAACATCACCTGCACGAGCTACTCCGGCGAGCTGGCGTTCGGCCTGATCGGCTGTCGCCGCACCGTGCCGCACCTGCAGCGGCTGCTCGGCTACCTCGACGACGAGCTGAATGCGCTGGAGCTCGCTGCGGGCGTGTGAAGCCCGCTCACAGATCCAGGGTGATCCGGCCGATGCCGCGGGACACGCAGATCGCCATGCGCTGTTCGCGCTGCGCGTCGGTGAGACAGCGATCGCGATGCTCGATCCGACCGTCGATGACCCGGACCGGGCAGGTCCCGCAGAAACCCTGCTGGCAGGAGTAGGGCACGGACGGTAACTGCGCGCAGATCGCCGCCAATGCGGTCAGGTGCCGATCGACGGCGATCACCTTGCCGCTACGGGCCAGGACCATCTCGAACGGTGCACCGCCGATCACCCGCGGCGGGGAGAAGCGCTCGAAGTGCAGCGTATCGATGGACGGAGCGGGGATCTGGGCGCGGATGCCGGCAATCATCGGTGCAGGCCCGCAGCAATACAGTGCGGCCCCCTTCGGTGCGTGCTCGATGATCTTCGCACCCGTCGGGACGCCGAACTGCTCATCCGGCCAGATGTGCACGCGGGCCGGATCCAACGCAGTGAGTTCGTCGACAAACGGCATGCTCGCCCGGGTCCGTCCGGTGTAGACGAACTGCCAATCGACTCCGCGCCGCACAGCATCGTGGATCATCGGGCGGATCGGGGTAACGCCGATTCCGCCGGCTACGAACAGGTACCGGTCGGTGGCGAGGAACGGGAACGCGTGACGGGGACCGCGAACGGTGAGCAAATCGCCAGCCCGCAGCGTGTGCACTTCGCGCGATCCGCCGCCGCCGCCGGCGATCCGGCGCACCGCGATGCGGTATTCGTCGATACGCGTCGGGTCCCCGCAGAGCGAATACTGACGCACTATTCCGGAGGGGAGCGCAACGTCGATGTGGGCGCCGGGCTGCCAAAAGGGCAGCTCGCCCGACTCTGGGACCAGTCGTAGGCCAACAACTTCGTCCGCCTCGTCGGTTACGTCGGCAACGATGAGGCACCGATCCCGATCGACAGGGACAACCTCGGGGCGGAAGCGGCCGGAGATGCCGGACACCTTCTCGTAACCGGTGACCAGCAGCCCTAACGCGCGCATGCTCAGGGCCTGTGGTCCCGACGCGGCCACCGGAGAACTCACCGCGGTAGTGTCGCGGCCAACGCGACCGCCGACTTGGCCAGATAAGCGACCGCCTGGCTTGTGGAGCCTTCCTGGGCGGGGTGATAGCCCGGCATGAAGTACCGCCAGCCGCATTTGGCGATGTCAAGATAGCTCGGTGTCAGACCCTTGCGCGCCGATCGGACCAAGTCTTTGGCTCCGGCCCGCTGCCGCGTGTGCATGGTGGGGTCGTGCTCCAGCAGATAGTTCGTCCCCCGCACAAACAGCCAGATCAGCGTGGTGGCGGCGATCGCGTACGTGCGGGCACGCCGTACGTAGCGCCCGTCCAGGTGCATGTAGACGTCATACGCGACGGCGCGGTGCTCAACCTCCTCGGCGCCGTGCCACCGCAGCAGATCGAGCATCCGCGGATCACCACCGGCCTCGTCCAGGCCGGGTGTGTTGAGAATCCAATGACCGAGGAAGGCCGTCACGTGCTCGACCGCCGCAACGAGGGCCAGTCGTTCGATCAGCCACTCGTCCTTCTTGAAACCGATCAGACCGCGGTCGCCGAGCAGTCGCTGAAAGATGTGCTCGATCTCCGCGACGTACCCCGAGGTGTCCAGCCCCTGCGCGGTGAAGTAGTCCTGTACGCCTTGATGTGCTGCGGCATGCATGCCTTCCTGGCCGATGAAGCCGATGACGTCCTCGCGCAACTGATCGTCCTTGATGAACGGCAGCGCTTCGGAGAACACCTTCACGAAGAAGCGCTCACCCTCGGGCAGCAGGATGTGCAGCACGTTCAGCACATGGGACGCAAACGCTTCGTTGGGAATCCAGCGCAGCGGCAGGCCCGTCCAGTCGAAGTGGACGTCGCGTGCCTGCAGAGCGACGTGTTCCGGTTCGGTGCTGACCGTGCGGGTTCGGACAGTAGACACGATCGCCTCAGATCTTGTTCAGGTCGAGTTTGGCCAGTCGGCGGCCGAGCGACGGCGCGAATCGGGTGACGGCTCGGAAGAACTTCGATTCTGCGCTAATTGCGGCGAGCGGTGTGTTCCGAGCGGCGGCTCGAACGGCGTGCCTGGCCAGGCGCTCGGGTGTGTAGCCGCGTCGGCCGTAGGAAGCGACGGCATGCGTGCGCAACTTGTCCTGCTGGACGTCGTCGACGCCGACGTGCACCGTGGTCTTGGAGATGTCCGAGTCGACGAATCCGGGACAGATCGCGGTTACGCCGATTCCCTCCCGCTCAAGTTCGGCACGCAGACAATCGGTGAGCATGAGCACGGCTGCCTTGCTCGTGGCGTACGCCGGATAGATGCGTGAGGGGGTGTACGCGGCAGCGGAGGCGATGTTGACTACGGTTCCACCCTGGCCGCGCGTCACCATTTGCTCGCCGAACAGCCGACAGCCGTGGATGACGCCCCAGAGATTGACGCCCAGGACGTTCTCCCAGTCGGCGACCGTCGTTGCCAGGAAAGGTCCACCCATCCCGATGCCGGCGTTGTTTACGATCACGTCCGGCACGGCGTGCTCGGACCGGACGGCGTCGGCGAAGTCCGTCCACGCGTCGGCGTCAGAGACATCCAGGTGGTATGCGTAGGCCTGAACCCCCAGTCCTTGAACCAATTCGACGGTCTGTTTAGCGGCGACGTCGTTGATGTCCGCGACGATGACGTCAGCGCCCTCGCGTGCGAACTCCAATGCGCAGGCCCGGCCGATACCGCGGCCGGCGCCGGTGATCACCACGAGCTGATTGACGAACTTGCCGCTGCGAATCGGCGCACTAACCGGCGCAGCGCCGGTCTCGATCTGCTGAATGAACCTGTCGGCCAATCTGGCAATGACCTCTGGGCGGTCGCTGACCACCCAATGTCCGCCTGCGACCGATTGGACGGTCAGGTTCGGCACGTACGGCTTGGGCGCGCTCGTCTGGAGTTCGGTGGAGACAAAGATGTCGCTGCAGGGCGCAATGACTTGGACCGGGATCTGCGTGCTCTGCGGTGCGGGCCGACTCAGGCGCGACAGCATGTTCGCCCGGTACAACTGGATGCCATTGACCTTGTCTGCCTCGCTGCGGTCCGGCTCGTTGTCCCGTGCCCTTATGCTGCGGCCGATCTTGCCTGTCTGTGTCATCAATGCATTGATCCGAGCGGTCCGCATGAGCTTTTCGGGTAGCACCGGTAGTTGGAACAGCATGATGTAGTAGGAGTCCAGCAGTTGTTTGACGGTGGCCACGGGGTGCTTGTGCCCGGCCCGCATCCATGCCCCCGCGTGGTCCAGGGACGGTCCGGAGACTGATGTGAACGACGCGATCCGGTCGGCGAATCGCGGATCGGTGACGGCGGGCCAGGACTGGATCGAACCCCAGTCGTGGGCCAGCAGGTGGACCGGCCGTTCCGGGCTCACGGCATCGAGAACTGACCCGAGATCATCGACCAACTGATTCATCCGGTAAGCGTTTCGTCCCGGCGGCTTATCCGAGTCGCCGGCGCCGCGCACGTCGTAGGTGATGACGCGGTAGCGGCCGGCGAGTTCGTCAACCACGCCGTCCCAGACTGTGTGGTTGTCGGGGTAGCCGTGGACGGCAAGGACGGTCGTGGCGTCAGATTCGCCCGTCTCATAGACCGCAATCCGGATGCCGTCGGTCGCGTGTACGTACATCGTCGTCATCGAACCTCCTGTACCTGCTACTGCCTGTAACGTGTACATGACTATCCGGTCTGGCCGCAACACTGTCAATAATTCGTTGGTGGCGACGCGCGCCACATCTTGGATTACTGTTCGCGCCTGTGACGGTGTTTGCGAATGTTCTGGTCGGGATCGTCGCCGTGCTTCATGTGGGATTCATGGTGCTGGAAATGGTGCTGTGGAAGACGCCGCGGGGTAGGGCCGTGTTCGGTACGAGCCGTGAAGAGGCGGAGGCGATGGCTTCACTGGCCGCGAATCAGGGGCTGTACAACGGATTTATCGTTGCCGGTCTGGTGTGGGGGCTGATCGCCACTGATCCCGTCGCATTCCAGTTCAAACTGGCGTTCCTTATCTTCGCCTTGGTTGCCGGGCTGTTCGGCGCGGCAACGGTCTCGAAGCGGATCCTTCTCGTGCAGGCCACCCCTGCCCTACTTGCCCTGAGCGCAGTCATCGCCGCGCACTGAGCTTCAGGGCTTGTTCGACAGCGCGGGGACTCGTTCCGTCACGAACTTGATGACGGGGGGAGCGAGCACCGTGGCGATGCCCGCCGCCAGCCCGCCCAGGATCAGGCCGGCGAGCACGTCCTGCAGATGATGGACGTGCGCGGCGACGCGCGCCCAGGCGATCGCGATTGCACACAGCAGCAACACCAGGCCGGTCAGGCGATGCCGGATGAGCACAAGGAATGCGATCAGGCCTGCGGCCACCGAATGATCGGACGGGAAACCATCGTCAGTGCTATGGCCGAACAAGGGCTTGATGCTCGGGTTCTTCACGAACGGCCGCGGGTCGTCGTGCACGCTCTTGGCGATATACAAGAAGATCAACGCCAGGATCAGGCCGATAACGGCGGCTACGGCGAAGGCGACCTTGCCCTCACGGCGTTCCTTGAACAGCCAGACCGCGCCGATGGCGAGGACCATGATCCAGAGCAGATATTGGGCAGCCCAGATCGTCAGCGTATGCACGTCGCAAGTTTGCCAGGACGCGTGGCCGGTAGGTGGCAGACTCGCCGCGCATCCTCAGCACATCCTATTCACATGTTCAGATCGACAACCACTGGCGCGTGATCGGACGCGCCGGTGCCCTTGCGGGCCTCCCGATCGACGTACGCGTCGGTGCCTGCCACCACGAACCGTTCGTCGCCGTACACCAGATCGATGCGCATACCGGTGTTCTTGGGGAAGGACAGTTGGCGGTAGTCCCAGTAGGTGAACGGTACGTCGTACTTCAGCGGTCGGGGATAGACATCGCTTAGGCCGGTCTTGCGCAGCGCGGCCAGCGCCGCCCGTTCCGGCTCGGTCACGTGGGTGCTGTCGGTGAACTTCGTGATGTCCCAGACGTCGGCGTCGGTCGGCGCGATGTTGAAGT